>JAITJJ010000159.1 GCA_031278965.1 Deferribacteraceae bacterium | reverse complement strand
TTCTATGCACTTTTTGCAGTTTTGCAAAAAAATGCTTGCATAAAAAAAATTAGTAAATACAATGAAGTTGATGATTTATACTTTTTATTAAAAGACGATTTTTGTATAAAAATCGCTATATTTGCTGCATAGAAAAAACGGTCGATTATTTTAATCATATAGATAAGTAGATTAATTAATATTTAATACAGCACGCAAAGTAGAAGGCAAACATTAGGAATGTATTCCAATATAGCGATCTTTTATATTAAGTTTATCATACTTCCAGTAATCAAGGATCACTGGATTAAAATTGGCGAGTTGCATCCCTGACCGTATACTGATATTTAGGCAGATTTAGAGCGGGAGTATTAAACCTTTACTTATGTCCTTTTAACTCCGGTGAAGGGGTTTTCTTGCCTTCCGTATAGTATGCGAAACAAAAAACCGCTATAATAGCTTCATCTGCAAGTAATATTCAGGAATATCGTATATGGACTTTGTGTCTGCATCTATCTGGGAGAATAATTTATAAGCCGACTTTATCGCACGGAGGTTGTTCTTTTTTTAGGATTACAACCTCTATTTGCATACTAAGCATTCAGAGATGAATAATACCGATATCGGAGTTTTTGCGTGCTATCATTTCCGCGAGAAGCCTGCGATGGCAATTTTCATGCGCGGGTTCACTGCATAATAAGCAAACGTTGGAATATTTTGCATATTCATCAACAAAAGCATGATAGTTATTGCGGCTTTCCATAAGTGAAGTATATTTTTCACTATATTCGCCCCAAGCAATCTTTTTATTTTTAAAATCGTCCAATATATCTTTTGTCGGGGCATACTCCGGACAATACTTATAGGAGCATTGACATATATTCGGCAAGAAATACGCAATATCATCGCATTTTGTGAAACCGGCTAGCTGCGACCTATTGTTTAATCGAATGTCCAACAATATGTCTATATCATTATTTCTTATAAGTTCAAAGAATTGCTTTGCTGATTTTTTAGCAAATCCTATAGTATATAAAATCATTTTTTTATTTCGCAATTTTTATGGCTTTATTATTATTCTCAAGCTTTTTCTCTTTGTAAGCAATATATTCATTGTACAGTTTATAAGCATGTATTAACTCCGCAAGTTCAGGGAAAATATCGGAATCGGCAATCTCAATCCAACTGATTTTTCTGCGGTATTTTTTTAGGAGTCTGTCTTCTAATTCTAATTGAATATAAATTTTGTCAGGCGTTATATGAAAAACTTCAATACCTATGTTGGCAAGATATTCAGATACCAACGCAAACCTATGGCAATTAAAAGGATCTCTTTCTGAACACATTAAAGCTATTTTATAGCCTTCTTCAATTCCTCTCTTTAAGCGCTTTGTCCCGTTCTGAAAAGGCAAAGATTGTTGAACTCTTTTAAAATCCACTTTCCCGTTGTCAAAAAGCAGATTTTTATCTTGATACCTCGCTCCTAATAAATCTCCCATGAAAATATATTTAATTTCAGCGAAACCAAGAGCTTTACTCAACTCTTCACGATTAAACTGCGGCGCAAATTCGCTGTATGGGCAACTCCTGGCATCAACAATAGTATCTATTGTATTTTTTGCGGCAAGAGCAATAAATTCATCTATCGTTTGGACGGAATGACCTATTGTAAAAATCTTCAAAATTTTACTCTTCTCAGATGTAAAAAAAATTCTATCTAAGGTTCGTTATTGTAATCAAACCCCCGTCCGGTAGGGTAGTCTCTCATGATAAGGATTTCCACGCGGCGGTTTTTTTCACGGTTTATGGCGGTGCTGTTGGGAACCATTGGGCGGAACTCCCCGTAGCCTATGGCGCTGAAACGTTCCGGCCTTAAAAGCGATTCGCGCTCCAACATATATCGGAGGAAATTAACCGCTCTTTTGGAGCTTAAATCCCAGTTTGTCGGGAACTCCGCGGTATTAATCGGGATATTGTCGGTATGGCCGGATATGGCGACTTTTTGGGATATTGTGGTAAGAAGGGTGGCAAGCCCTTTTGCCACTGGCTCAGAGCTTGGGAGGATAGTTGCGGAACCTGATCTAAACAAAAGCTCATCTTTAATCGTTATCAAGAGTCCCTCCTCCACCATTCGTGTTTCAAGCTGGCCTTTAAGGTCTTGAGAACCTATGAGTCCCTGTATATTCTCCTGCAACTCTTGAAGTTGGTCGGTTTCTCTCTGCTCCCGCGATTGTTCCTCTCCCGCCGCGGGCTGGGTCATGGGAATAAGAATAGGCTGCCCTGACATAACCCCCAGAGAGCCGCTAAAAGCAACACTAAAACTCTCCGCCATAGCCTGCATCTTGGTTGCGTCTACCTGGGACATGGCGAAAAGCACAATAAAAAGCGCAAGGAGAAGGGTTAAAACATCGGCGTAAGGAACAAGCCACGTCTCGTCCGCATGCTCTTCGTGTTCTTCATGGTGCTGTTTCTTTGACATCTTAAATTCCTTATTTTTCCCATTCCTTCATAAGAACATCTTTCTGCTTATCGGGGATATAGGAAAGCATTTTAAACTGCATTATACGGGGGGGATCCCCCGCTTGAAGAGAGAGAACTGCTTGAATTATCATCTCTTTCGCCTCTATCTCTTCTTGAGAGAGCTGTTTTAATTTGTTGGAAAACGGGTGCCACAGCACATAACCAGAGAATATCCCGAAAAGGGTGGCAATAAATGCCGCCGCAATGGAGTGCCCCAGCTTTTCAATATCACTGAGGTTGCCAAGCGCCGCCACAAGCCCGATAACCGCTCCCAACACCCCCAGAGTAGGCGCATACATCCCCGCTTGCGCGAAGAGGGTAGCCCCAAGTTTATGGCGGTTTTTCTGCGCCTGTATCTGGCTTTCAAGAACTGTTTCAATAACTTCCGCTTCCACCCCGTCCACCACCATAGATATTCCCGTATCCATGAAACGATCTTCTATCTTGATATTTTCCAATGCCAAAAGCCCGTCTTTGCGAACAATATGGGAGAAGGTTACAAAGTCCTTCGCTATCTTTACCTTGTCAAATGTAGCACTTTTTCCAAAGACCTTTTTGAACATTACCCCAAGTTTCTTAAACTGATGAAGCGGAAAAGCGTTTAAGATAGCTGCGGTAGTGCCCACAAATATAATAACGAGCGCCGCGGGGTTAATAAGCGCGGAAGGATTAGCGCCTTTTAGGATCAAACCGCCTATAAGGGTAAATATCCCTATTATTATGCCTAGGACCGTTGATGTTTGCACGAATAAACCTCTAGTATATATCTATGAAATACTAAAATGCCCCAAACGCTTTGAGCAGTTTAGTTATTTCATCAAAACCCTCGCTCTCCGAAATTTTTATCGGAGTAACCCCCGTATGACTTTTTATGTTGGGATCCGCATTCCCCGCAAGAAGGACTTGCACCGCCGTCTCGCGGTTGAGCTTCGCCGCCCAGAGAAGCGCTGTTTCCCCGTTGTTGTTCCGAATATTCGGATCACTTCCCAGAGAGAGGAGTGTTTCAATTAAATTGTCGTCTCCTGTTGCCACCGATACCATAAGTGGAGTATTCCCCAACCTGTTGCGGTGGTTTACACTCCCCCCGTTAGATGCCAAGAGAGAGAGAATCTCCTCAAAATTATTGGCTGTTGCTGTAAATAAAGGGGTATTGCCGGTTTGCCTGTCAACGGAATCCGCTTTTGCGCCCTCCCTTAAAAGGAGTTTAACCCTTGCTATATTATTTTCGGCAACTGCGGCGAAAAGCATTAGCGATTCATTTTCCAAACGCTTTAAATGTTCGTTAATTATTTCGGTCATATTCCGGGGAGCAACGGAAATAGGGGTGTTACCCGAAAGATCTGAGGCAAAAATATCCGCCCCTTTTGAAAGAAGGAGTTTCACCAGAACCGTGTTGCCGTTCTGCATAGCTATAAAGAGAGGGGTCTCTCCTCTGCTGTTTCTCTTATCTATTTCAGATTTTGGGAATCTGTTTAATAAAGTTTGCGCCATATCCGTATCAGCGGCGGCGGCAAAGTGAAGCGGGGTGTTTCCGTCAAGATCGATACCCGCTGGGGATGCCCGGTATTCCAGAAGTTTGTCAAATATCAGGCGGTTTTTCATCTTAACCGCTATCCCCAATGGGGTTCCGCACGGGGTAAGCCCGTCCGCGGAAGCGCCGGCCTCCAAAAGGAGGGCGACATTAGCAGTATTACCAATTAAGGCGGATACGGCCAAGGGGGTTAAATTGTCGTTATTGTAAATGACAGGCGTTGCACCCCGTTTTAAAAGCACTGCCACTGTTTGCGGATTATGGGAAGCGGAGGCATACAGTAACGGGGTATTCCCAGCCCTGTCTCTTCCTGATACGGAAAGCCCTTTAGAAATAAGGGTATCGCTTAAATCGGCATATCCCGTTTTTGCAGAGAGGTGAAGGGCGTTCTGAAAGTTTTTATTGATGTGCTTAATATTTATTCCGCTTTCCAAAAGCCAATTAATGGAGTTTGGATAACCCGAAAGGATAGCGGCAAGAAGAGCGTTATTGCCGTTTGCAGGGTCTGTTTCGTTCAGAGCTCCCGCATTTGCCGCCAGCTTTTCCGCCAAGTCCGCCTGTCCGTTGGCAGCGGCGGTAAGAAAGAGCCTGCCTCTCACCGCAACGCCGTTATTATATACAGTGGAGTTATCAAGCAGAAGCGCCGTGGCATCCCCAACACATATCAGAGTATTCTCCCCAAAACTCCGGGCAGTGAAAAAGAGGAGGAAAAAGAGGACGGCGTAAAACATATTGATTCAAATTTTACTGATTCAACTTTACCAGCAGTTCAGCCAGAACAGCATCAGCCTTCTCATTCGGCACTTGGCAAGTTCCGGCGGCGGTGTGCCCCCCTCCCCCGTATTCCAGCATCACAGCCCCGATATTTACGGGAGATGTTTTATTGAATATGGATTTACCCACAGCAAAAACTGTATTCTGCTTTTTTACCCCCCATATCTCGTGGATAGAAACTTTTGTTTCAGGAAATATCGCGTAAATTATAAAGCGGTTGCCGGGATATATGGTTTCTTCGTCTCTAAGATCAAGCACCACTACGTTGTCATAGAGAGTTGAGCAACGTTTTATCTGCTCTTTAAAGTCGTTTTCGTATTTGTTAAAGATGTCCACCCTCTCTTTTACGTCCTCAAGCTCCAGAATATCTTCAATTTTCATATTCTTTACATGGGCAATAAGCTCCATCATAAGCTGATAGTTGGATATACGGAAATTTCTGAACCGCCCCAAGCCGGTGCGGGCATCCATTACAAAGTTTAAAAGATTCCACCCTTGAGGGTTAAGCACCTCATCTTTGGTGAAATTAGCGGAATCTCCTTTATCAACCGCCGCCATCATACCGTTTAAAAAAGAAGGGAATTTGCTTTCACCACCGTAATAGTTATAAACCACGCGGGCGGCAGAAGGAGCGAATTCATCAATAATATGGTTATCCAGCTTTTTCCCGATACGGATTGTTTCGCTCATGTGATGATCAAAAGCAAGATAAACCCCGTCTACATAAGGGAGGTTTGTGGTAATATCATTCACGCCGACCTCAATCTTTCCATCCTGCATATCTTTCGGATGGACAAAGAGTATATCGTCAATCATGTCCAGTTCCTTAAACAAAACCGCACAAGCAAGCCCGTCAAAATCACTCCGTGTAATTAATCTTTTCATAAACCCTCTTTATGTATTAAATCTCCATTCTTATTCAGGATAACCCTACTTATACATAATAAATCAGCATATTTCAAATAAAAAAGGGAGAAATTACAGAAGGTGTTCGCAGGCAAATTGACTCTCCCTAAAATCATAACCGAAGGCGCTCTTGCTTAATATTAATATCGGCGGGGATTGAAGTCTTTTAAAAACCCCTTTTTGCATAGAGTTCATAAACCGCTCCAAGTCGTCCGCAAACACTTTCGGATCATTTAACCCGTAATTCTTAAAAAGCGTTTCGGATATGCCCAGTTTTGTGCAGAGGATGCCATGTTCATACCAACTTATAATATCATCTTTCCCCGTCTTTTTATAATTCATCACCGCTTCCAGAAGTTTGTCGTGATAGCCCCACTTCATAGGATCCGTCTGGTTTTCCTTCAACTCCGCACTTGGCATTACAGCGCATCTGAAATTTTCATCCGGAATGAGGGTTTCCGGTATAAAGCGATTTTTTTGGTTGATAAAGCGCGCCATCTCCCAGATTTCAATTTTGGTCAGATCGCCCAAAGGGGAGAAAACCCCCACCGTATCCCCGTATAGGGTGCAGTATCCCAGAGCTGTTTCAACTTTATTGGCGTTGGAAACCACTACCCCGTTTTCTATAGCCGCCAGCGTCATAAGGATGTTTCCGCGCAGTCGCGCCTGAATATTCTCCTCAATGGCGGAAGGGAGGTTCCCCAGAGTTTGAGCCGCCGCCTCCATAAATTTATCTATAGGTATCACTTTATAAGCTATCCCCAAACTGTCCGCTGTCTGCTTGGCGGCGTCCTTTGTGGCGGGGGTGTTATATTTCGACGGGAGATTATACCCCTTAACTCTGTGCGCGCCCAGAGAGAGAACCGCAAGAGATGCACTGACGGCGCTGTCTATCCCGCCGCTCAAACCAAAAATATAGGGAGGCGTATAACCCAACATCTCATCTATCCCTTTATAAGCGCGGATTATGGCGTTATACTTCTGTTCTATGGGCGGGTTCTGAACAAGCGCCGCCTTCTCCCCAATAACATCGCCTTCATATATCCTTGTCCGTATGATCCCCTCTTCATACGGTTTAAGGGTAGTCTCAATCTTTTCTCCTTTTCGGTTATAGGCACGGCTGTCACCGTCAAAGGTAATTATATTTTTCCCGTTGTTCTGTACCCCCGTGCAGTTCAGGTAGAAGAACGGAACAAAACCAACGGAGGCGCTGGCGATCATCTCAATATTCTTTATTCGGTTATCGCGGGCAGTATTCTTTCCCGCAGAGAACGGAGAGGCTGAGATATTGACAATAAACTTTGCTCCGCGCTCTATCAATATCTGGGAAACATTAACACCGTAATCCTCCCACCACATATCTTCGCATACCTCAAGCCCAATCTTAACCCCGCTTTTAAGCAATACCGGGGCAATATTATCCGCTCCCCCGCTTAAAAAATAACGGGAATCATCAAAAACCCTGTATGAGGGAAGGAGAGTTTTAAAGCGTATCTGCACATCCCCGCTTTCACAGCAGTAAGCGGCATTATAGCGGGCTTTCCGACCGTCATGACCCGTTTTTGAGGTATCTAAAAAAAGGTTGCCGTATATTATTGCAAGATCAAGTTCACGGCTTAATTCCCGAATTTTTTGGTCATAAGCAGAAAGACGGCGGCAGAAGGAATCATCCGTCCATTTATCGCCAAGGATATATCCTGTTAAGCACATTTCTGGAAATACCACAAGATGTGCGCTTCCGGCTTTAGCTTCTAACAGCAGTTCGGTTAATTTGACAAAGTTAGCTTCAATCTGCCCAAGTTTTACATCCATTTGTGCGAGGGCTATATTCATCGGAATTCCTTTATATGCGGTCTTGCTGATTATATAAGGTATCCTTATTCTGTCAATTGAAATAATCTCGTGTGATGGGATGTACCCCGAAGATCTTGATCGTCCTTGAAATTAAAAGTTTTTCGGCGGCAGAGCGGAAAAGATAGAGTGGAGGCGGAGAGTTTATGCCAAATAATAAATAAAATTAATTTTTCATTATTTTATTAAACTGCATTAACCTTTTTGTTTATGTATAATTCATCATGAAAATCAATAGGAAAATAGTTAATCCGATTTTGCTCTGCTTTGGAATGTTATTAGTGTTGTCCGGCTTTTTTCAGCCTTTTCGGATAATTCGGCAATACTCTTGGCGATACATAAAACTTCCGCCTTAATCTTTATCGCCACCGCAGGGTTTCATGTTGCGTTAAACAGAAAAGCCATTGTGAGCACTATCTCTAAACCCACAGCAAGGGCGATACAGATATTTCTTTTTGTTATGGTAATTGCAATGGCGATCCTGTTGTGAGATTCCGCCTCAGATACTCTGGAGCAAAAAGCAAGAAAATACAATTGATATCGCTGGCTTACTCCGGCAAAACAAACTATACAAGCGCCAGCTTTGTGCCTTCGGAGAGGGCGCGCATATTTAGTTCCGCCTTCTTTGGGAATGCGTTTGCAACCGCTTTTTCAAGGGAAGCGGCACTTACGGTGGGGCGCAGGGCGTTTAATAGGGCAAGGGTTACTATATTTGCAGATAAAACAGAACCTAAAATATCGGATGCGATGGAGAGTATAGGCGCCTTAAAGACTTTATAATTTCCCGTTGGAACTGATTCCACAAGGATATTGTCCGCTATTACAAGACCGCCCTCCCCCATATCGGAAATATATTTGTTCGCTGCCTCCTGGGTAAGGGCGATAAGGATATCCGGGGATGTCACCTTGGGATAATAAATTTCCTCGTCGCTTATAATTACCTCCGCTTTTGCAGCGCCGCCTCTGGCTTCAGGACCGTAGGATTGGGTTTGCACGGCGTTTTTATCATCAAGCACCGCAGCCTGAGCAAGAATAATCCCCGCCGTAATAAGCCCCTGCCCGCCGGAACCTGAAAGCCGTATCTCTCTTTTCACATTTACTCCCCTAATTTATAAAGAGCGGATTGCCGCTTAAAAGCAGGCGGCGCACCGTAAACACGCCTATTTTTCAAGGATATCCTTCAGGGCAGCGAGAGTTCCCGCAACTTTCTGCAACTCCGATGGAATTATAAGTTTTGTCGCCTTGCCATCCGCGACTTTTTGAAGGGCGTCATAACCTTTAAGAAGTATGGCTCCGTCTTTCCCTATGACAGTTTTAATCATCTCCAAACCGTCCGCGGTGGCTTTCTGAACCGAGAGAATCGCCTTTGCCTGCCCTTCGGCTTCCTGTATCTCCGTTTCCCTCTGGGCTTCCGCCTGAAGAATTTTCGCCCGCTTTTCACCCTCCGCCTTTAATATGGCGGACTGTTTTTCACCTTCCGCCGCAAGGATTAACGCCCGTTTTTCCCGCTCAGCACGCATCTGCTTTTCCATAGTGTCTTTAATGGAGTCCGGCGGATCTATATTTTTTACCTCAACCCTTGTGACTTTTATCCCCCAAGCATCTGTCGCTTCATCAAGGATGCCGCGCAATTTATTATTTATGGTATCGCGGCTGATAAGGGTTTCATCCAGTTCCAGCTCCCCTATTACGTTTCTTAAAGTTGTGGTTGTAAGTTGGGCGATTGCCCTTTCCGGATTTACCACACCGTAAGTATAGAGTTTCGGATCCGCCACTTGGAAGAAAACAACGCTGTCCACAGACATGGTGACGTTATCTTTAGTTATGACCGGCTGCGGTGGGTAATCATAGAATGTTTCCTTTAGGGAAACTTTCTTTGCAACCTTGTCAATAAAAGGGAGCTTGATATGAAACCCAACCTGCCAAGTTTTGCTGTATCCGCCCAGCCTTTCAATCACATAAGCCCACGATTGCGGCACTATATTTATTCCGGAAATTATTAAAAGGATAAATATAACCGCCAGTGAAATAAAGACATAATACATACTTCCTCCGTTTATTCAACATACGGTTCCTGCGCCGTTTGTTCCTCTCCGGCAATGCGCACCACCGCTTTTACTCCTTCTATCCTCTCTATAATTACTTCGCTCCCCTCCCCTATCTCGCCGCCGTCCGCGGAAACGGCTCCCCATATCTGCCCGCCAACCTTTATCTCCCCGCGCTCATATTTGGAGATCTTTTTAATAACCACGGCATTCATCCCCCAGAGAGCATTTACATTGGTTTTAGCCTTTCCCACATTTAATTTCTTAACTGTAAATGGGCGGGTAAATAGGAGGAGGAGTATGGCAATAGTTAAGAAGAGGGCGATTTGAAGGAGATGAGGGATATCAAATATCAGGGTGAGCAGTACCATAAGGAGAGCCGAAAGAAAGAACCAGAGCGCCACAAGGTGAAAGGTAAAAACCTCGGCTAAAAGAAAGAAAACCGCCACCGCGACCCAGAAGCTCGGAGAAAATAAAAATTTATATATATTAAAACCCATAACCTCTTTGCACCTGTTAAATAACGCCCCTTGCAACTCATGCCTTTAGGGTATTCTTGTTGTAATTTGCTAGTTTGTCAATGGAAATATTTAAATGATTCGCCATACGGCTTTTCCTTCGAGGGAGCCCGCCCTTTTCTAAAGATTATCTTTGCGTAAACCGCACAACCTATTCATACCGAAACGGTTCGCTTCTTTCAATATCTGTTTTTTCCAAACTTAACAGGCGTTCTTTTCTCCATATCCCGCCCGCATAACCGGTGAGGCCTCTGTCAGCTCCTATAACTCTATGGCAAGGAATGATTATAGATATGGGATTATGACCGACTGCGCCGCCCACCGCCTGGGCGGAAAGACGCTTTATCCCCCTTGAAAGCGCAATTTTACTGGCAATTTCCCCATACGTGGTGAACCTCCCATAAGGTATCTCCAATAACAATTTCCATACGATCTGCCTGAACTCGCCGCCTTTGGGCGCCAGCGGGAAATTGACAGGCGGATTTTCCCCTTTGAAATAGGATTCAAGCCATTTTTTAAGAGTATAAAACAGCTCTTCGCCTCTGTTCTCATCCGCCTGTTTGCCTTCCAAATCAACGGGGAAATACTTTTGCCCTTCAAACCACAATCCCGTGACAGCACCGGAATTGGCGGCGGCGGCCACTGTGCCAAGTTCATGCTTTAATATAACCTTGCATATCATATAAAATTCTCCAGATTATTTGCAAAACTCTTCCCTTATCCCGTTCAGGGCGGTTTCATCCTCCGCAAGCCCTATATTTACCGCCATTGCGGTTTGATACAATCTCAGCATATCCTCCCCTACCTCATGGGAAAAGATCCTCTCCGCCTCCGAGTTTCCCCTTGTTCTCTCGGCGATAGCCGACAGCACTTCATTATGCCAAACGGTTATGGCGTTCTGGGCAGGGGTGATATTGTCCCAAAACGCTTCCTGCAGAGTTGAGAAGTTATCCTCCGGCAGCAGCTCAAACTTTTCGGAAATAAATCTTTTATTCATTTCATAAAGCCAGACAGCATCTTCGCACACCACCCCCGCATACCCGTTTCTAAAGGATTCTGCCGTCAGAACGTTCTCTTTTTCAGGTATCAGCAAAATACCAGCTGTTATGGCGGCGATGAGGAGAACGGCAATAACGGCAAAAATAAGCGCTCCTTTAGTCTTCATATAAAGCTACCCTTTAATATATTGTTCTATAAGCCTGTTTGTATCTATGGAAAAATCTCTGGGATCAAGAGAGGATATAATGCTTTTATACGGCGCTCCGCTTGCTACGTTGCGTTTGGTGAGATCAAAAAAGTGCGGAGGGGCGGGTTCCATATTGGTATTGGACACAATAAGGATATTCGGGCGCATGGGTTCGTCTTTATGCGGTTCCAGAATAATGGCAAGCTCATTGGTATCAAGGAGCACAAGGGTGCCTACTGGGTATATTCCCATTATATTTATAAAGAATTTTACAAGGGATTCGTTAAAATGCTTCCCTGACCAACTGAATATAAGCTTTAAGGCATCGGAGGGCACCATCCCTTTATGATAAACGCGTTCGCTGGTTATGGCATCGTAGACATCCGCTATGGCGATTATCTTTGCAAAACGGGGAATCTCTTTATCAGTAAGCCCTGACGGATAACCGGAACCGTCCGCCTTTTCATGGTGATATTTTACGGCAAAGAGTATCTCTTGGGATATCCCCCTCTCTTCACGAAGATAATCATAGCCTAAGGACGGATGCCCTTTCATAATTTCAAATTCGGCGTCCGTGAGTTTGCCGGGTTTGTTTAGAATCCCTTCCGGCACCTTCATCTTGCCCACATCATGAAGAAGCCCCGCAAAGCCTAAACTGTTTAACTCCTGCACGGAAGAGCCCAATCTGCGCCCGATAGCAATGGAGAGAACGGAAACGTTTACAGAGTGAGTGAATGTATATTGATCATAATCTTTAAGGCGGGATATGTTTACAAACGCCTCCGGGCTTGCTATGCACTGTTCCACCAGCTCAGAAACGATGGTTTTGACTGCGGTGCTGTCAACCATCTTGCCAAGACGGGCATCTGTAAGGAGTTGTGTAGTAACCTCTTTGGCTTTTGAGTGAAGGGTAACGGAAGCCTGTATTTCATTGATTGTGGGGAGTCTGTCTGTGGGGGCTTCTTCGGCGATACTTTTCAGGTATTTACGGGGGTATTCCTTCTCCGCACCCTCTGTTTGCGGAAGATCGCCTCGAGAAGGGGCGCGGTCATGTCTGACAAATGCATATTCAATACCGTTGCGTTCCAGATATTGACACAGCTTTTTATCGGGAAAAGGACGTCCGTAATATGGATATGTAACGCCGCTCTTGTCAAACCGAACAACTATCATACCTGGCTGAAGTTCGCTAAGGGGAATTTTTACAGTTACGCTCAAAACAACACCTCTTTCTTAGGCTATGATAGCACAACCTTTTAATGTCAAACAAGAATTTTTTACAATCTGAGTGGGTATGCCTGTGCTGATTACGCTTTATTGTTGCCTGTACAAAATTAGATTACAGATTAGGCAAAGGATAGCAACCTTTCAATAATCTCCAATTAAAAATTAAATTT
>JAITJJ010000155.1 GCA_031278965.1 Deferribacteraceae bacterium | reverse complement strand
TTCTATGCACTTTTTGCAGTTTTGCAAAAAAATGCTTGCATAAAAAAAATTAGTAAATACAATGAAGTTGATGATTTATACTTTTTATTAAAAGACGATTTTTGTATAAAAATCGCTATCTTTGCTGCATAGAAAAAACGGTCATTTTTTCTATGCACTTAGTTAAACATATTAACTAAATCTTTTATAATATTTGGAGGAAGTTATGATTAGTTTTCTTGAAAAAACTGCAGGGAAGGCGTTTTTTTGCGCGCTTTTCCTGCTAAGCCTTTTTGCGTTTTTCGGCTGCAGCTCTAGTGACGATGATTCTGCGAGCGTGCCTCTGGCGACGCCGAACAACTTGGCTCTTACCGCCAAATCCGGCATCCTTACCGTTCAATTTTCCAGAATTGACGGTATAGGCGCCGAAGGCTCACAGAACGGACCCAGTTATGAGGTCAGCATAGCCACAGATGAGGTCGGCAGCGACAGGAAAGTGCTAGGGGAAGTTCCTGCTGTTACCAGCAATCTTGTAAGATTCAATATAGTTAACTCTCCGGACGGCACAGAGGTAGGAACGGTTTTCACCTATCCTTCGTTAACGGACGGGCTGCAGTATTGGATATTTGTGCGAACAAACTTTGCAACTTCCGGCTACGGCTTTTCAGACTATGCCAAACTGTCGGCTGTGCCGATCCCTCTGCCCGCGCCTGTTACTAACCCCAAAGTGGAACGTGGTGATAAACGCATTGTCGTGTCATGGTATGCCAGAGCGTATGAGGAATACAGCGTTCAAGAGGATTGCCCCAAAAATAACACCAATCATCTTAACCCCGGTTTTTGGGATCTAGTCAACCTTACATCCGGCAATAACTATGTTTTCACGCTGGATGACAACACCGGAAATCACAAATTTTGCATAGCATCTACAAATGTTAACGGCAACGGCGAATGGTATATCTTCGGCGATACCTCTACCAGCCCCATCACATACGACCAATATGCCGGAATTGCCGCTACAGACACACCCGACGCTCCTGAAGTAACCATAGTGAAAAATGCCGGTAAACGCGTTGACATAAGTTTCCCCGCCGTCCTTACGGGCTCAAAATCTGTATCTGATTACCAGTATTCTTATAAAGAGTCCGGTTCCAGTACATGGTCAATCTGGGAACCGATACTTATCTCTTCACTGACAGGCGGCGTTGCAGGCGCTTCTATATCCGGTCTGGAAAACGGCAAAACTTACGATATAAAAGTTCGCGCCCTGAACACAGTTGAAACCGCGGGCGCTGAGAGCGATATTGTTACGGGATATCCGGTATATATTCCGCTTAACTTCAACAATCCGGACGAATACTTAAGCAAAGCCAATGCGGAATACATATATGCGGAAGATGTTCCGCACAGCGATTTTTGGCGTATAAGTTCAAGTTTGAAACAGGGCGGCAGACCTGCCACCGACAGGCTTGTCCGCGGCAAGGAAACAGCTTTGGGCAACCTCTATGCAGACGCTTTGCAGTGGTATGCCATTGAAAACAACTACAATACCGATTTCGCGTGGCTTATAGGGGATATTATAAACAACGGGATACAGCGCAGCCAGACAATCACCCCAAAATTCCTAAGCGGCATTACAAATCAGGATTTTATTGATGATACCGTCGTTATAGTGACTGTAAAAGGATCTAACCTGATAAGCGATCCTGACTACGCCCTTGATCTGGACAACTACCCGACGGTGGGAATAGAAGGGAACGGTTATGCCGCCACGCTCTTCGGTCAGGCGGCGGCGGTATACCGCAACGGACACTACGGCGGTTCTGGAGGCACGACCTATAACGGCGTATACTGGGGGATACCGTCCAAAGAAGTCCGTTACACAATAGAGTATAAACCCTATTCTCTGGAGGACTTTAATGATAATTTTAACGGCAAGCCTGCCTGTGTTAATGCCCGCAACGCTAACAACGGCGCATATAATTCAGTAACCGATCCCGACGGGTGTTACCTCCTGTCCTACAATAAAGCCAGTCCTGTTTCCGGCAGCCCAGAGGAAGGTTCTGTAATGGGCTATAAGCGCGGCAGAATCAAAGCGGGGAGCCTTACCATTAACAGCGCAGCAATAGATCCCGATGCCGATTATACGATAGCCACCACCAAGAGGATCGCCGACAGTCACTATCTGGCGTTTTTGGGAAGTGATTATAACGACACTGGCGTGACTCTTTTGCGGGCGGTTGCCGAATATATATTCAACAACGGCAGCGCCGGAATGACGCCGTATCTTGACGGACGCGTTAAAATAGAAGGCGGCGTCCCCGGAGACAGCAAGAGCGACTTTAAGCAGCCGTAACCGGCATAAGGCGGGTATGTCCGCCCTATATCGGTTTAGAAAGTAGGCTCCGTGATCGTCATCCATAGAGGCAACCCGGTATGTCCGCCCTATATCGGTTTAGAAAGTGGCCCCTTCACGGAAACCCCGTCTTCTTGCATAAACGCAAAAAGACGGGGCTAAACGGGGCTTTTCGCTTTTGCGCCTAAACCTTGGAGTTAAGGAAATCTGATTTATGATAAAAAATATCATCACTCTGTTTTTATTACTCTCTGTTTGCGGTGCCTTTGCAGAAGAATTGGAAATCTTTGAGATGGAACCCATAGAAGTGGTGGGGGAGAGACAGAAGTATTCCGGAGTTGAGATCACCAGGGAAGATATGGAAAAAACCGGCGTTCAAGACCTGCGGCAGGCGCTTAACAGAGTGCCGGGGATAACAATATCCGAAGGGAACGCCAGAGGGGAATCCTCTTTCAATATAAGGGGTTTTGACAGCTCTTACATACCCGTTATAGTTGACGGCATATCAATAACCAGCCCTTTTAACGGACGCGGCGACAGCAGCGGGCTTCTGATAGGGGATATGGAGAGCATAACGGTTCAGAAAGGTTATTCGTCAATGTTGATGGGAGCAAATGGGATGGGCGGTGCTGTTCTGCTCACCGCATCCAAGCCTAAAAAAACTTTTGAATTTTACCTAAAGGATGCTGTTGAACTGGATGATACTTTCAGCTTGTCCGTTAATAACTTCACGGCAAGCGCGGGTTCAAAGCTTGACACTTTTTATTTTAAAACGACTTTTCAGCATAGAGACACAGGGCATACCCGTTTGCCTGACGCTTACACTCCTATGCAAGGCAGTGTTCAAAATAAAGGCGAAAGGCTTTTTTCCGATAGGGAAGACTCCAAAACCACCGTTATTGCCGGAACCACTCCCGCGGACGGTCTTGACATATGGGCGGCATATATTTACGAAACGTCCGACAGGGGGATGAACCCGCCGGAGGCAGGTCCGCTCTATTCCCTGTGGGGGTGGGATAATTGGGAACATCAGAGTATATCTCTGCACAGCGATTACAAGAACAGCAAATGGGATATTGCCTTTCTTGCCTTTTACGATACATATATCAACTCTCTGAGCACTTATTCCAGCTTTATGCATATCAGATACGGCAGGCCCAATAAGATTACCGAATATGACGAATACGCTGCCGGCGGACGCTTAAACGCGGGTTATAACATAAACAAACAGCACATTTTGCGGGCTGCCTTTTCATTCCGTCAGGATGATCACTGGAGCTACCGAAAAGATCTGATAAATCAGGACGACATTCATGTGAGGGAGAATAAAATATCCCTTGGGTTGGAATATGAATATAAACCTTTGGAAAAGCTGCGTTTCATTGCAAGCGGCGGTTTTGACAGCTTGCTTCCGGATAGCTACTGGAGCAGACCAAACGCCTTTGCCGAATATATGGGGATATCCTCATATCAGGTTAATGAACGTGACCGTTGGCTTTTAGCCGCACAAGCCGGGGTGTTTTATGAATTTGTTAAACACCATGAGCTTCGTCTGACTTATGCCAGAAGGAACCAGTTTCCAACGATGAACGACCGCTACTCCACCCGCTTGAGCGACTCCATGCCAAACCCAAACTTAAAACCGGAAGTGGCTGACCATATTGAGTTTGGTTATAAAGGGGCGTTTTTATATAAGCTGGCTCTGGATGCCGCCGTATATTACAGCCGTATTGATGACAAAATGGCTGTAATAAGAGTCCCTGACCCTTTCGCCACAATTCACTCCGTGGACTTTGTCACCAATATGGACGCCGTTTCCTTTTACGGTCTGGAGTTGAGTTCCACGTTATTTTTATCTAAATACCTGAATATGGGGGGAAATCTCTCTTTATGCGATTATTCTGTTGATGACAGTATTGCGAGTGCCAAAACCGTAACATACTACCCTAAATTTACATTAAACGGCTATATAGAACTTCTCCTGTGGGAAGAACATATCTCAGTTATGTCGGTTGCGGAATACCGGAGCGAGCGTTGGATTGATATTTATGAAATCACCTCTCTGGATTCCTACTTCCTTTTACACTTGTATCTTGCCTTCAACATTACTGATAACTTCAAAATAAATATGTCTGTCAGCAATGTTTTGGATGAACTTTATGAGCTTAGACAAAACTACCCGATGCCGGGAAGAACATATACACTGGGCGCATCGGCAAAGTTTTAGGTTCAGGGCGGCAAAACGGGTTTACTGATTTATATTTTATGCTATACTTTTGAGACAGCGGCGAAATATTAAAATTATTCGGAAAGGGGATTTGCACTCTTTCCAAGTGTTTTGGGAGGATGTTTTATGCTTATAGTTTTAACCGGCGAGAAAGGTGCGGGAAAGAGCACGTTTCTTATGGAGCTTGTCCACCACGTAAAAAAACCGTGCGGCGTGGTATGCATCCGCCCGAAAAAAGGGGTTCTGGAAGCAAACCTTTTCCCTTCGCGCGAAAAGCTGATTTTGGCGGATGAAAGCGGGGACGGAGGGGAAGAAGCTGTAAAATTTTGCTCCTATTTTTTTCGCACCGCCGCCTTGGCAAAGGTAAACGAAACGATAGCAAAGGGTGCGGATACCGGGACGCTTCTGGTTGACGAGGCCGGCTTCTGGGAGTTGGAGGGCGGAGGATATGCGCCGAATATGGAGATGATTGCGGCAAGAAAACTCCCGACCGTCCTTTCTGTCCGAAAAGACGCTTTGGCGGACATTTGCGCCAAATGGGGGCTTAAACCTGCTCTTACAGTGGATGTGGGTTTGCTGGGGGCGGATAAAACTTGCGGCATCATCCGCACTGCAGTATTGTCTCATCCGCCCGCTCAGTAAAGGAGAATATTATGTTAAACAAAAATGAAGCAAATCCGGTGAAACCGGAGCGGTCAAGGGTATTTTTAATTTTAGTATCCTTCCTGTTCCTTGCCTTCTCTCCCGCAATTTCTGCGGAAACGGGGAAGATTTTATATGTAAAAGATATTCCCGAAGGCGGCGTGGATAAACTCTGGGGAACCAATGTTCCCGCAAATTTCCTCATATATGTGGTAAACCCTGACCGTTTGGCAGGGTGGCACGGCGATCTATACGATTACGAGAAGCCGTATATACCAGAGAAGTATCACAATCTCCCCAAACTAGGCGGGTGGCACGGCGGGGGAGGTCTCCCCGATAAAGAGATGCTGCTCGCCCATAAGGTGAAAAACGGGGTGATGTTTGAAAACGCTCACATGCAGATTGAAAATGCATCGGAACTTCAGGAACTCGGAATGAATATCTATATCCTAAAAGGCGGGGATCTGGACGAAGGGGCAAACACCCTTAGAGATTTGGGGAAGCTGCTGGGAGTTGCCGAAAGGGGGGAAGAGCTTGCAAAATATGCAGAAGAAGCGCTTGCTTCTGTGAGAGCCGCTGTTAAAAATATCCCGCAGAGCGCAAAACCGAAGGTTTATATAGCCCAAGGGATAGACGGCCTGCGCACCACCTGCAAAAATCAGGTTTTGGAGATAGCGGGAGGACGCAACGCAGTAAATTGTGAAAAAGATATATACGCCAGACAGCTCTCTTTTGAACAGTTGATGCAGATAAATCCAGACGTACTTGTAATACAAAACCCGTTTTTTGTAAAAACCTTTAACGATGATGTCCGCTGGAAGCGTCTAAGGGCTTACAAAAACGGAAAGGTTTATATCGTCCCCTTCGGACCGTTCAGTTGGATGGATAAGCCGGAACCCGTAAAATATATGGCGATTAAATGGCTCTCATGCAAACTGTATCCCGACAGGTGCAAAATAGACTTGCAGAGTGAAACAAAAAAGTTTATGAAACTCTTTATGCACCAAGATTTGGACGATAGAGAGATAAAAAAGATTCTTCAGGAGAACTAGGCCGGATGCAGATACTCCTCCGACGGCTGAAAAAACACCCTTTTTCTGTCTTCGCCTTCCTCCTCCTTCTGGTTTTCCTTATCTCCTTAACCAGCGGGAGATATCCGTTATCCATAGGAGAGATATTTGAAGCCGTTTATCAGTGGGGAAGCGGAGGCAAGCTGACTGACAGGCAGGACGAAATATTATTTCTGCTCACGGATATTCGCCTTCCGCGCATATGTGCCGCAATCTTGGTGGGGGCGGCGCTTTCGGTATCAGGCACGGTGTATCAGGCGATGTTTGTAAATCCTCTGGTATCCCCGTCAATACTTGGGGTGCTCTCCGGCGCATCCTTCGGCGCCGCGCTAGGGATAGTGGTTTTCAACTCGTGGTTTTTAACGCAATTTTTGGCTTTTGCCTTTGCCTGCGCCGCTGTCTCTCTGGCGGTTCTATTCTCGCTGCTGTTCCGCCGCTCCTCAATTTTAGTGCTTATCCTTGGGGGGATGGTGGTGGGGGCTTTTTTCACCTCGCTGACATCTCTCTTAAAATATGCGGCGGATCCGGATAATCAGCTGCCGGAGCTTGTATATTGGCTTATGGGGAGCTTTACCCACGCAAACAACGATAATCTCTTAAAAGTAGGGGTTATCTCCATTTTGGGAATTGTTTTTCTCTCTCTTCAAGGCAAAACGGTGAACATTTTAAGCCTTGGGGACGAAGAGGCGATGTCTTTGGGGGTAAACGTTAAGCTCACAAGGATAGTCTTTATAACGGCGGCAACTTTTATAAGCGCCTCCACCGTAGTTTTGGCGGGAACTATATCTTGGGTGGGGCTTGTGGTGCCGCATATGCTCCGCTTTCTGACAGGGCCTGACAACCGCAAACTCCTCCCCCTTGCGGCAATGGGCGGAGCGCTGTATATGCTTTCCACAGACCTTATGGTCAGAACCTTTTTTGCGGCAGAGCTTCCGGTAGGGATTATCACAAGCCTTGTTTCCCTCCCGCTCTTTATCTTTGCCATCGTTCAAAATAGGGGGAGATGGCGGTGATAGAGGTTTCAAGCCTGTCCTTCGGCTATTCAAAAGGGTGTGAGATATTAAAATCCGTAACTTTTGCGGCGGATAAGGGGGAGATCATAAACATCCTCGGTCCCAACGGGTGCGGAAAGAGCACCCTGATAAAAGCTATGCTCGGTTTTTTTCGCCTGAAAAAAGGGACGGTAAAATATAACGGGGCGGATATCAACGCAATCAAGCGGAGGGATATGGCAAAACTCGCCTCCTATGTTCCTCAGCTTCATATCGGCGCCTTCTCCTACTCCGTTTTGGATGTGGTTTTAATGGGGCGCGGGCGGGCCGGGGGCGGGCTCGGATATTCAAAAAAAGATTACGCTGCGGCGGAAGAGGCTCTGGCAAAGGTGGGGTTGGAGAGCTTTGCGGAACGCTCGTATCTGCACCTCTCTGGCGGAGAGCGTCAACTTGTTATCATAGCACGCTCTCTTGCCCAAAAGGCGGAATACTTCCTGATGGACGAGCCTGTGGCGGGGCTTGACTACGGCAACCAATACCTTCTTTTATCCATAATTAAACGGCTTGCGGCGGAAGGAACCGCCATCATCCTCT
>JAITJJ010000174.1 GCA_031278965.1 Deferribacteraceae bacterium | reverse complement strand
ATCGCCCTTGCCATATCTTCAGTGATCCTTATAGGTTCATACTCAATTCTTGATGGGGTTCTTGCGGTATCGGAGCGTATGACGCACTCCGGAGACAAGTTTGCGGAGGTTCAGGCTTTTGAACGCCTGTTTGTGAGGGACGTGCGGATGATGCTTAAATACGGGGCGGCGGATAATGAGAGCATAACTGACGAAGATGTTTTTTTCTCTATGGTAAGTCAGAACTCTCTGACCTTTAACAAGTCAATACCGGTGAGCATATCTTACTATCTTGACGAAGCGGATTTATACCGTGAGGAAAAGAACACGTCTATGAATTATGTTATGCGGATGCCGCTGCTTTCAAATGTAACAGACATCAAAACAGAGGGGCATGACGGGAGAGATTATAGTGATATGATAGCGGGAGATACACTTGTTTTCCGTATTACATTTTCCAAAGATAACGCTACGTATACTTTTACGGCGGCAAGATTGCTTGGAGGGATGGGGGAGTAATATGAACAGTCTGACTCACATAGATTCTGACGGGAAGCTCCGCATGGTTGACGTGACGGAGAAAGGAGACACTTTGCGGGAAGCGGAAGCGAGGGGGGTTATCGGAATGCAAAGCTCCACCCTTGCGCTTATCCTTGAAAACAGGGCAAAAAAAGGGAATGTTCTTGAGGCCGCCCGACTTGCGGGGATTATGGCTGCCAAACGGACGTCGGATATTATCCCCCTGTGCCACCCCCTCTCGCTGACCTCTGTTGAGGTGGAATTCTCCCCCGATGAAGAAAAAAGCGAGATAGAGATTACCGCCAGAGCGCGCCTGACAGGGAAAACTGGCGTGGAGATGGAAGCGTTGACGGCGGTCTCTGCCGCGGCGCTTACCATATATGATATGGTAAAAGCTGCCGATAAAACAATGGTTATCTCCGATATACGGCTAATGAAAAAATCCGGCGGACGAAGCGGGGCGTATATAAGGGCAGAGTAACGGCTTGCAGTCATCCGAATGCCATCCGCCATTGCGGACGGTCAGAGTGTCGAAATAGTGCAAAATCGCAAGTGTTTTAAAGTTTCCCTGTCAGGAAGGGGTGACTTACAAAAGTGAATGCCTTTGTAAATCGGAGCGGTTCAAGGTTGGTGTTTTTAAAATTAAACATCCATTCTAAAACAGCACCCCTTAAAACCGACTTTTTCAACAGTCTGGCCGTCCGCCATTGCGGACGGTGCGGAAAGTTGCCGTCTGCGGATAATTTTCCCCAAGGTTCCCCGTTTTCTTTTGAATACTAAATAGGAATATATGAATATATCCAAGCTGTTGGCGTTTTCCTCGCTTTTGCTCTTATGAATTGCCCAAAAACAGGTATGCCTCCCTTCTAAAGATTCTGTCGGAGTGCGTGGATCTCTTCAATAATCAAAGAAATATTAGTAATTGCGGAATTAATCTTGAATTTTTTATATTTTACCGTTAGAATACTGTAAATCATAGCGGTTCAGAGGAGCAGCATGGAGAATATTGATTATGTAAAAGAAGCCGAGTCGCATGCAGTTGAGGCTGCCGATATACAGCTTGTGGGTATGAAACTTGGAGATGAAGAATATGCGGTTGATGTGCTGAAAATTCAAGAGATAATCCGCACTGTGGAGATAACCATTGTTCCCCGTTCCGATTCGTTTGTTTTAGGCGTTATGAATCTCAGGGGGAAAGTTATCCCCGTCATTGATCTGAGGGTTCGCTTTAATCTGGATAAAACTGATTTTGATAAAGCCACAAGGGTTATAGTGGTGCGCTTTGAGAAGGAGCAGATTGGTTTTGTGGTGGATGAGGTTACGCAGGTAATCCGTATAGCCAAATCTATGGTAGAGCCCACCCCCCCCCTTGTGGGCGCCATTGGGCAAGAATATATATTGGGTATATGCAAATTTAACGAACGTCTTATAATCCTTTTGGATATTGACCGTGTTGTTGGCGAAGGGGATACGGAAAGCGCCCTCCGTCAGCGCATTGTTGAAAAGAAAGATTTGAAGATGAGCGTGAAACAGAGGCCGGTAAAGTCTCCCTTAAAACCGGAGGAATTGCCTAAAGCTCCGGAAATCAAGTCTGCAGGAGTTCCGAAAACTGAAAAATATTCCATGGCGGATGAAGTCGGAAAACCGCAAATAATATCCGCGGATGCAGCCGCCAATGAAGTGTTGAAAGAAGTGGAAGCCCAATCCAAAACAACAACCAGAGAAGAAGCCCTTATAAAACAGAATGAGCTTGATGGTCTTTTAGCAAGCGCCGTCAAAGGATCTGAAGAAAAACAAACCGAAGAGGCAAAGCCTGGCTTGACGACTGAAAACGCCCTAAGTATAGAAGAGCTTATAGCTATGGAACTCTCCAAACGCGAAGCTGAGACCGAAGAACTCAATAAGCGCAAGCGCGAGGGAAAGGAAAAAAAAAAGTAAACTCGCTTCCCGGTGAAGCGGCAGATCAAGAAAAAAAAGCTAAAGATGCCGTTGCGGAAGAGAGCGAGAAAAAGAAGGAGAGCAAGAGCGAAGCTGCCCTTGGCGAATACCCCGTAGACAGCATAGAAGAGCTGAAAAGCGTTGCGGCTAAGATTATATCAGGAGAGACAGAAGAGTTAGGCAATACCTTGGAAGGCGAGGTAGGGGAGTTGTTGCGGTTGTTGGTAAGCATAAAATCAAAAGTAGATGAGATTCCGCCTAACGTCATCTCCTCCCAGAATGATCTGCCCAATCTTTCCAGCACACTGACTGACGTTAACGCTGCCACAGAGAGCGCTGCAAATAATCTCCTCGCCAGCGCCCGCAGGCTGGAGGAATTTTATAACGATCTCACCAAAGAGGCGCTAAGACTTGCTGCTCTGTTCAAATCCGGCGATATCGCCGCCTATGACGCACAGAAAGAAATCGTCCTTAAAAAAGTGGATGACGCAAGCGATCTTGGGCTTCATGTTCTTGAGGCGTTGGAATTTCAAGATATTACCGAGCAGAAAATTCGCAAAGTTATCCGCTCTATAGAAGAAGTTGGAGCAAGGCTTGGTTCCATTGTCGGCGTTATCAGAGCTAAAGATATTGATAATAAAGATAAAAAAGATTATGATGACTTACTGACGGATCTTGGATTCGCATAACGGTCAATATGGAGGATATGGATGGACAAATCAGAAGGCTCAGACGTTATAAGCAAGTTTTTCGGATCAATAAGCGACGGGGTTTCCAAATTATATTTAAAAGGGCAGAACTCCCTTGCCAAACTGTCGCTTCAACGAACACGCTCAGAAAAGATCACGGAATTGGGAGCTAAACTTTTCAAGCTGTTGGATAGCTCTTTGCCTGTTTCCGCAGAGCTATTTAAAGAAGAGTATGACGCCATAGTTAGGATTGATAAAGAGCTTGCGGGGCAAGACCTTGGCGTAAGCACGAAAGAAGAACCGCCCAAAAGAAGGGGCGGGAGAAGAAAAAAACCCGAAAAGGACCCTGTCCCCGCGCCCAAAGGGAGAAGAGGAAAGAAAACCCCCGCCGAAAGTGCGCCCGCCGCACCAAAGGTGAAAAGGAGCGGCAGGGTAAAAAAAACTGAAAGCGAAGCGGCGGCGCCAAAGCTAAGAAGGGGCGGGAGGAAGAAGGCAGCAGTTGAATCCCCTTCAGCGGCTAATGAAAGCGCTGTATCCATAGATGAGCGGAAGGAATTAGACAAAGGGAATCCAACGCTTGATGCCAATTCGAGTGGATCTGATACATAAGTTCATCTTTTCCGCGATAATTGTTTTAATCACGGGGTGTGCCCTTGTTTCACCGACCCTCACAGGGGAGGGAGAAGGCAAACAGGGTGATTTTATAGGATATTCGGATGGGAAGTATGTTAGACTGTATTATAGGGTTGATGACTCGCTTATAACTCTGGCGGTGGAAAACACTTCCATACTTCCGCTCTATCAGGTGATATTCAGCGTTGAGCAGAAAACAGCCGCAGGTTCTGCGGAGGGGCAGTCAACGCTTAGAATTTTAAGAAAGGCCCAAATACACACTTTGAGTTTTAATATCCCCGCAAACTCCACAGGCGAGGTAATATTCACCTGTTACTTTGAAGTTGCGGAGCCCAGTCCCGATAGTTATTTGAAAGAGTATTTGGATGACAGGATTATACTGCATGTGAAACCCGCTCAAGATCTATGAAACTGTCTGTTGCTATTATCACCTATAATGAAGAAGAAAATATAGCAAGAACTATCAATGCCGCAAAAGCGGTTGCCGATGAAATTATCGTTATGGATAGCGACTCCTCAGACAAAACTCGGGAAATTTCTGAATCTCTGGGTGCAAAAGTATATTTACAGCCTTGGCTGGGTTATTCGGAGCAGAAAAACCTTTGCAATAAAAAGTGCTCCGGGGAGTGGATTTTATCTTTAGACGCGGACGAAGTGCTTACGGAGGAGGCGGCTGAGGCAATATTAAAAGCAGTGCCGTCCGGTACCTATGACGGATACCGCATAAACCGCAGAACCTATTATATGGGGAAACTGCTTAGATATTCGTGGCAGCCGGATAAACATCTAAGGCTTGTCCGGAAAGGGAACAACCCGCGCTGGGAGGGTTTGGTGCATGAAGTATTTAAGATTGACGGCAGGGTAGGGGATTTGAAGGGCGATATTATTCACTATTCCTATAAAGACTTTGCCGGCCACATGAGCAAATCAGTGCAGTTTGCACATCTTGCAGCCGTTTCATATAATGAAAACGGGAAACATTCCGGCGGGGCGGCTATCCTTTTCAGGCCTTTCTTTGCCTTACTCAAGAGGCTGATATTAAAACGCGGCATCTTGGATGGGCCGGCCGGTATTATTGCGGCGTTGAGCAGTGCATACTATACGTATATGAAGTATTCGTTTCTTTGGGAGCTGGAAAGAAAAAAAGACGGGGAAGGATTATGACAGAGCATGGAATACTTCCGAAATTTGAAAATGCGGCGCAGGTAAAATGGCTTTTAAACGAAGGTTTTTCCGTTGGGGTGCTGGCGCTTGCGGCGGAGGATGCTTTAGGCTATAACGCTTTGAAGATAGCACGGGAAGTAAAGGAAAAATACCCGTCATTTTCTTTAGGTATAAGCGGAGTGAAAAGATTGACAGAGGCAAAGCACTGTGCGGCTGCGGGAGTGAGTTTTATAATAATATCCGGCATTGATAAAAAGATTATCCTATATGCACGGGAAAAGAGTATCTCTGTTTATCCTGTGGTATACACTAAAAAAGATGCGGACAAAGCAATTTCACTTGGGCTTGATACGGTGGTTTATCACCCTATATTGCTCCATGAGCAAACAGATCCGTTGGATTTTCCGGCAGAGACTTATAGGGGTATTAACTATATATTTTACGGCGTGCAGCATGAAAGGTGGGATCTATATGTCTCTAAAGATTTACGGTGCAGTTGTATCTTAAATCTCCCTAAAACTAATATCAGCACCTTTTTGTGCTCCGCACTCTCTAAGGTTATCGGTTTTAAATTTATGCATCTGGGGATAAATAACCCCGATGAAAAGCATGGAAAGGAAGTTGCAAAAATATTTGGGGATCTGTTTTTTATGCCTTTTTCAGAGCGCGGGGATGCCGCCTTTATGGGAAGCGAAATAGAGGTTCTATATAAGAGTATGCGGGGGAAAAACGGTCATATAGGTTTCAGCGTAAATAATATGCAGAGAGCCCTTGCTTATCTGAAACGCCGCGGGGTAGGGATAATAGATGAAACCGCGCAGTATGATGAGGCGGGCGTGTTAAGGTTTGTATACACCGATCTGGAAGCGGGCGGCTTTGCTGTCCACTTGAGGCAATTATAATTTTGGAGATTTGATGAGTATTAATTTTGATGAGTTTGGTTTTTCTGAGCAGATATTGAAAGGGGTTAAGGATGCGGGATTTGTAACGCCGTCTCCGGTGCAGGAAGCGGCAATCCCCTATATTTTGGATGGAAGGGATATTTTGGCACAGGCGCATACGGGTACAGGCAAAACCGCAGCCTTCGGTCTTCCGATAATGAGCGAGCTAAAGGCGGGGGAAAAGTTTTTGGTTATAGTGCCCACAAGGGAGCTTGCCATACAGGTGAGCGATGAATTATACCGACTCGGAAAATTTGCGGGAATAAGAACCGCCGCAGTTTACGGAGGGCAATCGTATACCCGCCAGAGAAAGCTGATTGAAGAGGGGGTTCAGGTGGTTACCGCCACACCGGGGAGGCTCTTAGACCACCTGTCGGGGGGTAAGATAGAGTTTTCCCCAAAATATGTTGTGCTTGATGAAGCCGATGAAATGTTGGATATGGGGTTTCTTGAGGACATTAAATCCATATTTTCATACCTGCCTGCTAAACGTCAAACCCTCTTATTTTCTGCAACTCTCCCCAAAGGGGTGACAAAATTGGCGGAGGCGTTTTTAAAAGACCCG
Source organism: Deferribacteraceae bacterium (assembly GCA_031278965.1). GTDB lineage: Bacteria > Chrysiogenota > Deferribacteres > Deferribacterales > JAISNW01 > JAISNW01. Next base: position 2,522 of record JAITJJ010000174.1, on the reverse strand, counting down.
GTTTCCGTGAATGTTAAAGGGATTGAGCCTGCTACCAACTCTGATATTGAGGAGATATACTATGTGGTGGAGGAGTATGAACGGCTTGATGCTATGGTTAGATTGATAGATTTCTATGACCCTGTCAAGATGCTTATATTTACACGCACAAAAAAGGATACGGAGATTGTGAGCACTTCCCTTGTCGCAAAAGGCTATCCCGCAAAAGCGTTAAACGGCGATATGCCCCAACCGCAGAGGGAAGAGGTGATAAAATCCTTCAGGAAAGGGGATATTACCCTCCTTGCGGCGACCGATGTGGCAGCAAGGGGGCTTGATATAGCCGATATTTCCCACGTTTTAAACTACCATATCCCTTTTGATTCAGACAGCTACGTGCATAGGGTAGGGCGAACAGGGAGAGCCGGTAAAAAAGGGATTGCTGTCACTCTGGTAACACCGGAGGAATATCGGGGGCTTACCAATATTAAAAGAGCCACAGGTTCCGATATAACTTATAAAAAAGTTCCGACCCTCTCCGAAGCTCATAAAAACCTTGAAACCGCCCTAACCGAGAGGGTTCGCCGTCAGGACGTTTCGCATTTTTCAAAAAGGATTGTAAATAAGTTGGAAGAAGAGATGGATATTAAAGCCATAGCTTACCGGCTTGCAAGCGCCCTATGGAAAAACGAAGGATTCGGCGGACCTGAAAATCTTGGTGTGGCGGGCAAAAAACTGGAAAATCTTCACAATCCGCATCCGAACGTAGCGCGTCATAACAAATTCGGGAGGGACAGGAAGAGACATTCCGCCCCTAAAATTGGGAGAAGAATATTCAGAAAGCGATGAAGATCTAAAGTTTAATGAGAAAATTTCTCTTTTATTGTTGAGCTTATATTTAAATTAACTATAATTTAGATAAATAAAGAGAATATTTCTCTTTTCAGAGGCAAAAATGCTGATTAATTTTTCTTTTGAAAATTGGTCATCTTTTCGGGATAGAACTGATTTTTCCTTGATCGTCGCTAAAGAACGGCAACATGGTGATAGAGTGCCCGGGATAGACAAATATAAAATAAAAGTTCTCCCTATTACGGCGATTTACGGCGGCAACGCTTCCGGCAAGACCAATTTTTTCGGGGCTTTTTATTTTGCCAAACAGTTTATAGTCAAAGGGTTGCCGCCGGATGCTTCTATCCGTGTAGATCCTTATCGGAAAGTTCTTGTAATCTCTGCTGAAGGAAAAACCGAGAGAGAATATTTTGATATGCGCCGTAAACAGTGTTAGCCAAAAAATATATGTTTGAGTATACTGGGAACATCACAGCTTCCCTCAATCCGCTCTTAAACAGATGCAAGCTAAACTTAAAGAAATAGGGTATAAAGAAAATTTTGAGGCATGGCTTGTAGCAGACAAGGATAACTGGAGCGATAAGCAGTTGAAAGAGCTTTATAAATGGTTGCAGGGAAATTCCAATTATGGTTTAGCCCTCAGTAATCCAAAATTTGAATATTGGTTGCTTCTTCACTTTGAAGACGGCAACAACGTTAAATCTTCCCGTGATTGTGATAACCGCTTAAAGCACTATCTCCCCAATTATGACAAAACCATTGCACCCAATAAATTTGTCTGCGGAGAGATTAAGAAAGCAGCTGAACGCGCTGAAAAGCGTGATAATGCCTGTAAAGGTATGCCTAATGCTATTGGAAGCGCCGCCGTATATAAATTAATTAAAAGGATATTTTTAGCTGAGAGCAGATGAATTTTAAGAAATTCTTGGCGGCAAACAGACAGCAGGGGTTACGGGTACTCCTTATCCGAACCGACAGGATAGGAGATGTTGTATTATCTTCCGCTGCCGCGGAGCTTTTGAAAAGGCACTTCCCGACCTTCAGAATATCCTTTCTGGTTCGTGATTACACAAAGGCGGTGCTAACGAACAACCCTTTTATAGACGAGATTATAGCAACAGACGGTTTGACATTTAAAGAGCTTGCGGAAAGGATAAAAGATAACGATATAGGCGTTGCCATGTATGCCAGTAAAACCGCCGTATATGCTCCCCTCTTTGCTAAAATTCGTTTTAGGGCGGGACCGCTTTCAAAATTGCGGAGTTTATTTCTTAATATAAGGGTTATTCAAAACAGATCCAGAAGTGTTAAAAACGAGGGAGAATATAACCTTGAACTGCTTGGTAAAGTTTTTAATATTCCGACAGGGGAAAAGATCTATCCTAAAATCTATCTCAGCGAAGCGGAGAGAGACGAGGCGGCGGCATATATTCTTAAAAATCACGGCATAAAAAATGGCGATGATTTTCTGATAATACATCCGGGCAGCGGCGGTTCCAGCAAAGATTATCCAAAGGGGAATTTTTTCAAACTTGCAAAAAATCTTGCCCAAAACGGGACAAAAGTTATAATTTCAGGGAGTGCAGAAGAGATTGCGGCATATAAAAAGGAATATGCTGAAATAGGCGAAAATCTTTTCTCGGACGCGCTCCCGCTTAGAAAATTTTTAGCGTTAATCTCATTTGCCAAGG
>JAITJJ010000138.1 GCA_031278965.1 Deferribacteraceae bacterium | reverse complement strand
ACAAGATATTCTGCCGGATTTGTCAAGTTCATAAACGGATACAGTAAAACTGTAGTTTTCCGTTAGATTCCATGTGTAGCCTGCAAACTTCCCCCAAACGTTTCTGATTATACCAACGGGACCGTATAGGGCGATATGTTGATCCCCCGCGTGGCAGCTGCGCAGGATTCTGTCAAAGCCGAAAAAATGATCCATATGTGTGTGGGATACAAATATTTCCCCAAGACTAAGCAACTCCACCTGCCTAAGTCCCCCAAGCCGCCCGCAGTCCAAGAGGAAAGCCCGTTTGCGAAAAGGCGTTCTAATAAAAAAAACCGAGTCGTCAAACGGGGAGTTGAGTTGACGAATGTCAAAGTTCAGCTTCAATGTTTACGTCCAGTAGTTCTATCAACTTATCCACTATTGTTTCTATTGGATCAGAGAGAACGCCGGGGGTTGTATCTATCTCAAAATCAGCGGGAAGTTCTTTTGAGAGCGGATACAGATCGTCAAAGTGCATGAGCCGCCCGTCCGAAAGACCTCCGGAGCGGGCTGCAAGCCGTTCTTTTATTACGCTTTCATCGGAGGTGAACTTTATATATATCGGCACGCTCCCAAAATTAGTTTCAAAGCGTTGAAGGCACTTTTTATTCAGGAAAGTTGCATCAAAAACCGCCGCCCTTCCGACAGAGACAGAAGTCTTCCCTGTATTGCCCATAATAGAGTATACCTGCAGGGATGTTTCCTCATTATATATCCCTTCGCCGGTCGGAACCACTGTGGATACGGCAATATTTCCGGCAAACACCTTTCTAATTCGGTCAGAATCAAAACGTCCGAAACAGAAACGCTCGGCAAATCTGGCTGCATGGGTTGATTTGCCTGTTGCCAGCATTCCGCAAAAGGCTATGCCGCAGATTTTAAGCATAGCGATTGAATACGCGAAAGCCAGATCCAGTAAAGTGTTATACTCTTTCAATTTGATTTTTTTCGTTTCTTCATCCTCTGTATTTTGATAAGCAAGCAGGGCTACCTTAGCGCGAACCATCGCCCGGTAGCACCTATAGAAGTTCAGCAGAGAGTAGCTTTCCTCCGATAATTTATCCGTACGGTAATAGATTTCTCCGGTATCCTTATTCTTTATTGATACTACGCGTCCCAAGCTAAAGTCCTTTAATTTATCGTCCACATTTATGGAGCTAAGATAGTCAAAAAAGCCGAGCATGAGGCAGTCGGGCATAAAGCGGTGTTTTCCCAACTGATCCATTTCCATAGTAAGAAAGGCTGCTTCGCTTAAAAGATCATTTGTGCGAAAACGGCGGTTAAACTCGATGCAGTCAATCATCGACACCCCTCTTGAATTATCAAGCACAAGATATTCGGAATCCAGTTTCGTTATATCGGGCGGCACCTCATCTAAAAAGTTTGAAAAAACCTTTTCCAGATCCTTGCCGTCCACCAAGCCCTTTGATTTTCCAAATAACCCTTCAACAAAAATGTGCTCCAGCCTAAGATCGCCATGCCCGTTTTTAACAAAGCCGCTTTTATGTCTTAAATAGAATAGATCTTTATTTTCCTTTAAAAAACGGCGAGTAATATTCTCCACAAAACGGAATCTTTTATCCAACATATCGGGGGCAATCTCTCTAAGTTGATCAAAGTTTTCCAGGGTATTAAAACGTACGAGTTCATATGGGTCCATTCCGTCAACTTCCGCAGGGGCGTTCTCCGCCATAGAGAGCCTTCTTGCCAATAAAATCCCTATCCCCCTAAGATAATTTTGGTTACAGTATTTCTGATTTAAAATATTGGTTAAAAACGCGTAATTCTCAATTTTACGCATTTTAACCACATATTCTACCGCCGGTAGCGAGTTGTCAAGCTCCACTAGAGCATATTTGTCTTCCCGCTGTACAATTTTAAACACCCCAAGATAAACATCTTTGCTGAAACGGTTGTTGAGCTCCACCTCCATTACGGAGCACGCCCGCCTCTGTTTCAACTCACGGTAGTCAAGAAAACCAAAGTAGACGGGGCGTTTAATTTTATAAACAAATTTTTTTGTAATTAAAACCTGAGAGCAGTGGGTTTCAACCACTGCTCCTTCGCCGATTATTCCCTTTAATATATCTATAGGTCTCATGATTTCACCAAAGCTTTTAAATTTTCAATCTCCTCTTTATATCTCTCCGCCGGGGTTTCAAGTATCCCAAGCACATCTTTCAGGCGGGTGTCGTTTACAAGCTCTGAAAAGAAGTCAAGCCCCAAAAACCCTTTCCCAATCAGTTCGTGGCGGTCTTTACCGGATGCAAACGGATGCTTTGTGTCATTAATATGGAAAACTTTCAACTTGTCTCCAAAAAGGGAGAAGACATATTCCATAATACTATCATATTTTTTAAGCAGATCATAACCCGCGGAGAACATATGGCAGGAATCAAGACAAATCCCCAACTTATCGCTGCTTTCCGCTTTATCAATTATTTCCGCGATCTCCTCCAACTTTCTGCCGATGGTGTTGCCGCCTCCGCTTGTGGTTTCAAGGAGCACCATAACTTTCACGCCGCTTTTATAAACTTCGTCCAACCCCCTGCATATCTGTTTTATCCCTGCTTCATAGCCGCTGTCCAGAGGGGAACCGGGGTGCAGAACATAATAGGGGATACCTAGGGCGTCGCAACGCAAAAGTTCATCTTTCAGGCAGTTGACAGAGCGTTTGCGAACATCATCTTTAGGGGAGGCAAGGTTTATCAGATAAGTAGCATGTGCCGTAACAGCACCCGCGCCAAAAATGGCGGAGCGTTCTTGATACAGTTTGATGTCTTTATCCGTGAGGGGCGGGTGATGCCAACGGTTGGGCACCGTCACAAAGAGTTGAACAGCTTGGCAGCCATCCTCCTCCGCCCGCTCCAGAGCTTTGTAAACCCCTCCGTTTACGGATTCGTGAGCGCCTATTATCATGTTTTTTTGCCGTTCTCACCCTTTTTCTTTTTGGGAGCTTTTTCTTCCCTAATCTCCAGATACCTTTCCACTTCGTGTTTAGAACCGATTATAAGCGGAGTGCGTTGGTGGATGGCATCGGGCGCTATATCAAGAATATCCCTTATGCCGTCAATTGCTCTCCCTCCCGCCTGTTCGCAGATATACGCTAAGGGGATCGCTTCATACATAAGACGCAACTTCCCCCTTGGATTCTTTGTATCCGCGGGGTAGAGAAAGATCCCGCCTTTTAAGAGATTGCGGTGAAAATCCGCCACAAGGGAACCTATATAGCGTGCTGTATACGGAGTTTCCGTATTGTTTTTCAACTCCTCCACAAAAGCCTGAGTAGCAGAATCCCACTTATTGTAGTTTGCTTCGTTGACGCTGTATATATGTCCTGTTTCAGGGATAGTCATATCAGGGTGGGAGAGAATAAACTCGCCGACGCTGGGATCCAGAGTGAACCCGTTCACCCCCCTTCCGGTGGTATATACAAGCATAGTGGAAGAACCGTAAACTATATAGCCTGCGGCAACCAGATCGCGCCCGGGTTGAAGGAAATCTTTCGAAACCGCCTCTCCCGCAGTTCCGCCCGGCTTTTTATACATGCCGAAGATAGTGCCGATATTTACGTTTACATCTATATTGCTTGAACCGTCCAGAGGATCAAAGACGATTATATATTTGCCTTTGGGATATTTGTCCGGTATGGGGATTATCCCTTCGGCTTCCTCGCTTGCCATTCCGCATAAAAGTCCCAGATGATCAAGGGCGGTAATCATCTTTGTGTTAGCAAATACATCCAGTTTCTGCTGGGTTTCACCGTGAACGTTTGAAGAGTGGGTAGCACCTACAATATTGGCAATTCCGGCTTTATTTACTTCCCAGCTTATAATCTTAGCGGCAAAGGCTATCTGTTCCAAAATAAGGCTTAAATCCCCTGTCGCCGTGGGAAAGTGGCGCTGTTCCGCTAGGATAAAGCCCGCCAGAGTGCTGGAACCTGTGCGAACATTTTTTAACATGGTCTGCCTCCCTAAATCTATAAAAACTGGATCTCCTTTGCGCTGCTCTCCTTACAGGCAAAAGACTTTTAAGCTATTTAGGCGTAATCCGCTCCGTAACCTTTTCTCCGTCAGTAAGGGCATAGCCTGTCAGCTCAAGCCAGTGGACGGTGGGGAGCATAATGCCCCTCGTAAGGTTAATGTAGATATTGTCAAGGCGGGCATCTTTTCCTGAAAGGGTTGCGGTTGCTTCCGGACAGTTATTTTCGCCGAAAAACACCCGTATATCTTTCTCCGAAAGCTCATCATTTTTTACGTTGATGATATACTCTTTTCCTTTTTTAACTTCCTTTGTAATTATCCCGAACTGCGGGGATTCAAGCAGGGTAAGCCCTTCACGCTGACCTTTCTCCGCATTCATTATCCAGTATATATCAACAGGATTTGCCGTGTCAAACTCTCCGTTCCTGATTATAGCATCATAGTATAAAACGTTCTTATTATCGCTCTTATTTATCTCAAAGAGGTGGGGTTTACAGGCAGCCGGAACGGAAAGGTTATCGTTTGAGGTTGAGTTGTCTTCCGCAAAAGACGGATTGAACTGACAAAAAACCAACCCTAGAATAAAGAGGGCTGAGGAAAAAAAAATGACAATACGCATTAAAACTCCAGAGAATTAATTTAATTTACAAGTATTATTAATTCAATTCCCGCATCCTTGCAAGGATTAAATTAGGGGGTATTTCTTTATGCCTGAAATTACGGCAATTATACCGTTCCCGTATTTCTTGCATTTTTTTACCCCGCACTGTGCAATAAATTCTGTTTTTCCGTTTTTTTTTATCCTGTTTCAGTATATAACTATATGTATTCTTCTGGTAGTTTTATTACCAGAATAATTCAGTGTCAGAACAGAGTCTCCGTCAATGCAGCAGTTTGGGGATTTAAAATATAGCCTTGCAAAATGCTTTTTTATCGGAAAGGTTTGGAGAAAGTATGAAAAAGATATTATTCGCTTTACTCATCTTTGCTGTTTTGGGTTGTGACGGCAGGATCGGCGCCATTGGGCAGGTTGAATATGAGAATATAAAGAGCGAGCGGGTAGGAAAGGTATTGGTGGTAAATGTTTTTGCCTCTTGGTGTCCGCCGTGCGCAGCGGAAACACCCGGTTTTGTTTCACTCTACGCTGAGGACGGAGGTGAGAACTTTGAGATTGTGGGGCTCTCCATAGACGACAGCAAGCGGGATCTTGACAACTTTCTGTCCCGCTATAAAGTAAATTATCCGACCTATGTTATAGATGAAAAGCTACGGAGGCGGCTCTTTGCCGACAAAGTTCCGACCACCGTTATATATTACCCTGACGGAGAATATTACGCCACAATTTTCGGGGCGGTGAGCAAGGCATCCCTTTTAATGCATGTGGAGAGGGCAAAAAAAAACTATGCCGAAAAGAACTGATATAAAAAAGATTCTCCTTATCGGGAGCGGCCCCATAGTGATCGGACAGGGGTGCGAGTTTGACTATTCCGGAGTGCAGGCGTGCAAAGCCTTAAAAAAAGAGGGCTATGAAGTGGTGCTTGTGAACTCCAACCCTGCCACCATTATGACGGATCCAGAGTTTGCAGACAGAACATATATTGAGCCGCTTACCTCGGATATTCTTTTAGAGATCATCAGAAGGGAGCACCCTGACGCTCTTCTCCCCACCCTTGGGGGGCAGACCGCCCTTAACCTTGCTATGGAACTATCGGAGAGGGGTATCCTGAAAAAATACCGCTTGGAGATGATCGGTGCTACGGCGGAGAGCATTAACCGCGCGGAAAACCGCGCCCTATTTAAGCAGACTATGCAATCTATCGGCTTGGAACTCCCCAAATCCACATCTGTTCATACCGTATCGGAAGCGCTTGCTGTTGCCCGCACCTTTAACAGCTACCCTTTAATCATAAGACCTGGTTACACCTTGGGAGGAACAGGAGGAGGGATTGCCCATAACGAGGGTGAATTTCTTGACATAGTTTCCAAAGGTCTTGCGGCAAGCAAAAACAGCGAGGTTTTAATAGAGGAATCTCTGCTGGGCTGGAAAGAATACGAAATGGAGGTCATGCGAGACAGGCTCGGCAACTGTGTTATCGTCTGTTCCATAGAAAACTTTGATCCCATGGGAATACATACCGGAGATTCCATTACCGTTGCGCCTATCCTCACCTTAAGCGACAAAGAATTTCAACTTATGCGCAATAACAGCATAGAGGTGATGAAGGCTATCGGGGTGGAAACGGGAGGTTCTAACGTTCAATGGGCGGCGGATCCTAAAACCGGAAGGCAGATAATTATAGAGATGAACCCCCGCGTTTCCCGCTCCTCCGCCCTGGCTTCAAAGGCAACAGGGTTTCCCATAGCAAAGATCGCCGCTCTGCTTGCGGTGGGTTACACATTGGATGAGATAAAAAATGATATAACAGCCGTTACCCCCGCATCCTTTGAACCCGCCATAGATTATATCGTTACAAAGGTTCCCCGCTTTACATTTGAGAAATTTCCCAAAGCGGACTGCCGGCTTGGAACTCAGATGAAGTCGGTGGGGGAGGCAATGGCTATCGGGCGCACTTTTAAGGAATCCTTTCAGAAGGCGCTGCGCTCTTTGGAAACAGGGCGCGGCGGCTTCGGTGCGGACGGTAAGGACGATAAGTATGAAACCGTTTCAGATGAGGTTTTAGAGGAAAACCTGGCAACTGCGGGAGCGGATCGTGTATTTTATATCCGCGCCGCCTTCAAGCGCTCTTGGAGTACAGAGCGGGTACATGAACTCACTGGCATAGACCCTTTCTTTTTAAGACATTTGGAAGAGCTTGCTAACTATGAGAGCGAAATCGCTTCTGCTGTTAGTCTTGATGGGCTGAAAAACGATCCTTCCCTCTTTCGTCAGGCTAAAGAGTTCGGTTATTCCGATAAACAGATCTCTTTTATCCTTAACTCCACTGAAAAAGAGGTGCGATCGGTTCGCAAAACCCTCTCCCTTATCCCTTCATTCTCATTGGTGGACACCTGCGCCGGAGAATTTGCGGCGTTTACGCCTTATTATTTCAGCACCTACGGGAAGTTGGGGGAAGCGGAAAGGAAATATAAAGATAAAAAGTCCGTAATAATATTGGGGGGCGGTCCTAACCGTATAGGTCAGGGGATAGAGTTTGACTACTGCTGTGTTCATGCGGCTTTTGCCCTAAAGAAAGCCGGCTATGAGAGCATAATGATAAATTCCAACCCCGAAACTGTATCCACAGATTACGATACAAGCGATAAACTGTATTTTGAACCGCTTACAACGGAAGACGTTATGCATGTCTATGAGCGGGAGGGTGCAAGCGGAATTATTGTTCAATTCGGCGGGCAAACACCGCTAAATCTGGCGGCAAGTTTAGAGGGAGAGGGAGCGGTTATTATCGGAACCGGCACAGCGGATATTGAACTGGCGGAGGATAGAGACTGTTTTCAAAAGCTAGCGAATGAATTGAATGTTAAGCAAGCCCCCGGAGGGATCGCCTATAACGCTTCGGAGGCGGCGGAGATTGCGGAGAGGATCGGTTATCCTGTGCTTGTCCGCCCTTCCTTTGTTTTAGGCGGACGGGGAATGGAGATCGCCTATAGCAAAGAGCGTCTGATAAGCTATGTGGAAAGCGCCGCCCGTGATGGTCTGGCGGGTAAACCCATATTAATTGATAAATTTTTGGAAGATGCCATTGAGGTTGATGTGGATTCCGTTTCGGACGGGGAAAGCACCGTTATCGGCGCAATCATGGAGCACGTGGAACCCGCGGGAGTTCATTCCGGTGATTCCGCAAGTATGATACCGTCTTCAGCCCTTTCATCTGAAGCCCTCTCCCTTATCCGCTCACACTGCGCCGCCTTTGCCAAGAGGTTGAATGTGCGCGGGCTTATGAATATACAACTTGCAGTGGCAAATGACGAGGTGTTTGTAATAGAGGTGAACCCCAGAGCTTCAAGAACTGTTCCCTTTGCGGGAAAATCAACGGGGGTAAGCCTGGCGCAGATTGCCACCTTCTGCATGATAGGGAAAACTCTGAAGGAGTGCGGTTTTACAGAGGAAAGGGCAGTCCGTCACCACTCGGTAAAAGAAGCGGTGCTCCCGTTTATTAAATTTCCTGGAGCAGATATTGTGTTGACGCCTGAAATGCGTTCCACAGGAGAAGTTATGGGGATAGACCGCTCCCCCGGACTTGCGCATATAAAATCCCAGATAGCGGCGGGTTCTACCCTCCCTGAAAGCGGGAATGTCTTTATATCCCTGAGGGATAAAGACAAAATCGCGGGTCTTAATATGCTGAAAGAGCTCTACGATATGGAGTTCACCCTTTATGCCACATTAGGCACCTCCACTATGCTTAGAAACGCCGGTATCCCAAGCCGCGCAATCTTCCGCATATCACAGGGGAGGCCTAATATTCTTGATATGCTCGAAAACGATGAAATTCACTGGATAATCACCACTACAGAACCTGGGGAAAACGCTCTGACAGACGAGATGAAGATGCGCACCAAAGCAGTCACAAAATCTGTTCCAATTACCACCACTCTGGCAGGGTTCATTGCCAACGTAAACGGTATAAAGGAGAAACTGGAGTTCGGCGGTTTTGAAGTATGCACCCTGCAGGAGTATCATAAAAGATAGAGCAGAGATGCCAACCGCTCTTTAAGAACTACGTTAGAGATGTGCTGAATAAAAGGCGCAATTTTTTCAATAATCATTTTTGTCATCAGTTTTTGCCCAAAATCGGTAAAAATGACTCTGTTTTTGTAGTAAGTAAATTGCCTGCTAATTACACCCTAATTCCATTTTTAATTCATCAAGGCATTAATTATTCAAGGTGATGAGGTAATGGAGCGTGTAATCTCCGGAAAGTTTTCAAGCTTAAAAAGCTCATCGACCAAGTGATCCTCCAAAG
>JAITJJ010000022.1 GCA_031278965.1 Deferribacteraceae bacterium | reverse complement strand
ATTTTGCCTTCAAGGTTGATTTTATTGCTTTTGTACAAAAATCACTATATCAACTTTGTGAGGCTTTTTCTGCCTCTTTCTGCTCCCTAATCCAGTATCCTCAACCCTCTGCAGATGTTTAACAAAAAATTCTGGGGTAACGCGAGGTTTTATGATTAGACGGAGGACATCTGCCACAGAGGGGAATAGAACCGTCCCTATTCTCAAAAACTCTGTTTTTGTTCCGCCCCTTCACAGAGGTAACTTTAATGACCGCTTCATTCGCTATTCCCTTATAAAAAGCGGTGTTCCATAGAAACCAATATGCTCCCCGTATCCGCCGCATATCTGTCAAGGCGGGCCTTATACAGGGGATCTATATCTTTTAAGTGTTCAAAGATTACTTCCTGTTTACCGCCGGGGAAACATATTTTTGCCCTCTCAAGGGAGTAGTCGGCGCTTGCAAGATTCTGCAAACTGTATAGATCGCATATCCCTTCACTCATTTCAAGGGATGCCCCCATAGATAAGAGATAACTCTTTACTTCCTCTCTATGATGCGGGATTCTCAGATAATCAAGGGCGTCTTCGGTTATGAAGCGTTTTGCCTGCTCCAAAGCGTATTCACTTCCGCCTTGAGCAGCGGAATTCATCTCAACAGTGCCCGTTTCCCTATCTTCCGGCGTTCCAACCCCAAAATATTTCATTAAGCCGATAAAAAATTTTGCGTCTTCGTTTCCCTTTAAAACCCCCAGATTAAAGAGCTCCAACGCTTTTTCATAGTCGGCGGGAACACCCAATCCCATGAGATATGACCGTCCGCAAAGAACCGCCGCTCGTATATCCCCCAATTCATAGGCTCTTTGAAGATAGATATTTCCCATGACGGCATCCTTTGGCGTAACCCCGTCAGTCAAGCTCTTCCCTGCCAAATAAAGAGCTTCTGGATCATCGGTTATTTCCGCAGATAATGCCGGCGTATAGCTCTTGGGCGTAATATTATCAGACGTCCGATTTTTGTCTGCAAATGGAATCGCTTCAGGGAGCGCTTCTTTCTTTACGGTCAAATACCTGAATGTGTTAGGCCCGGTTTTCTCTTTTAAGCTGCCGCGTAAGACAGCGGTCATATACTCGTCAATATTTTCATATCCAAGCGCCGATATATACTCTTTTGCGGAGGAACCGTAAATATTGGGAAGCTCAATATCCGCACCGCTTGCCAAAAGCTCTTTTATAACTTCAACATGGGCGTTTATTACTGCGGAGAAGAGGGGAGAATAGCCGTATACATTCCGTCGATCTACATCTGCTCCAACCTTTATAAGATATTTTACAATATGCATATGACCGTTTTCGGAAGCCAGAAGGATGGCGGTATTGCCAAGCTCATCAGCAGAATTTACATTGAAATCCGATTCCAGTGCCTCTTCAACAGAGGAAAGAGCTCCGACACTTGCCGCCGTAAAAAGTTCCGCCTTTTCTCCTGCAAGGGGTGAAAGTGCACAGAAAAGAAGGGCGGAGATGAGAGTTAAAACAAGTTTCATTCAATAGGAAAAAACCACATATCCATACATTTGGGTGCTCGTGGCGCTGAATTCAGAGCAGTCGGCATATTGATGGTCAGTAAAGTTAACTAACGCGCTGCCAAGCCCTCTATATGCTACTCTGCCCAGACCGGTGGTTATATCACGGTCATCACCCATAATTTCAATACTGCAGATAAAGTAATCAAGGGATTTATCCAATAGCACGCCAAAGTTAGTTATTTCGCTCTCTTCCGCCTCACGGTCCAGATGGTAGCCCATGCCCGGGTTGCTTGTGTTGTCTTGCAATTCTGCGATAAAGTATGTTTTCGGAGGGTTTCTGGTACTGTATTTCATTACAAGATCTTTTGACACAAGATAACCCTTTTCTAAGAATATCTCTGAAACGTTATCCGACCAGAGATCCTGATTGCTGTCGTCATAAGTTGCAGGAACGAAGCTGCCTGATTTTGCAAAATGGGTGGCAAAGGCGTGCTCATATTTTCGCATCTTATTGACTTCTTCCCGCATCTCCGCAGCCGCCGCAAGGGAACGCCCCTTAACCGCCATGCCTGTGATAAGACCGATTATAACAAGCACTATTGCCAGTTCAACAAGTGTAAACCCTTTTTTCACTTCCAACACCTCCACAGGCATATTTCCTCAGAGAGATATATCCTAAATATACTTTAAAAAAAGAGACAGTGCAAGAATTCATTTTTTTGAATTATTACCGCCAAATATAACGCTTTTATCAAAGACTCCTCTGAAGGAAACACACTGCAGTTGCGGTTTATGCGCCGATATTGGTTATTCAAGCTCTCTATCACATTAGTCTGTTCGCTTATATCACGAGTACTCATGCCGCTGCCAAACAGACTTATTATCCTCTCCTCCACTCGCTATATATTCCTGCTATACTTGGGAATTATGCGCAGATCAAACTTCTCGCACGGTTTTTGAGGAACAGATATCTCTAACTTCCCTTCGTTTGTCTTTAACGTCTTGGACATGCAGCCGTTGCGATAATTATCCCTATATTCAGGTCTTGTCTCGCCATTATCGTATTCCAAGCGAACATCCGACTCCGCCTCCAACATATACTTTATGCACCCCGAAATGTGGTAAATTTACAAAACATTATATTTACGTATCAAAGATTAGGCTATTTAAGGACATATTCCCCTTAATCCCCTATCCTTACTCAAAATAATACACTTTAAATCTGATGTCAGATTATTTGCAAACTTTGTCTTATAAGTGAATATAAAACAGTAGCATTGGCAATAATTAAAACGTAGTATTTCAACTATAATCAACACATCTAACTGTAGAATATATGTTTTTATGTATACTATTTTTTTTAAAAGAATTGGTATTTCTTAATACCTTATGATATATGCGAATTATCAGACCGTTTTTTAATCGCAAAAATATTTTAATTTTTTGTAACTGTCGATACTGGAAATGCAAAATGGAAATTGCTATATTAGCTAAGCAGTAAAAAAACTTTGGAGGAAGTTTATGGACAACGAAAACAAGCACCTTGACGAGGCAAAAGAATCATCCGTTACAGAGATGAGCCGCAGGGATTTTTTCAGGACATCTGCCGCAGTTGCGGGGATTGCCGCCGCCGCAACGCTGGCTCCCAATCTGGCAGCTGAAGCAGTTGCACAGCAGGCAGACCGCTCCAACTGTGAACCGTATCCCTGGGATCTTCCTGCAGCGCCGATTTCGGAAGAAAACATTAAAAAGACTGTTAATGTTGATGTTCTCGTTATTGGTTGCGGGATTACCGGCACTATTGCCGCCCTCTCCTCAAAAGAACAGGGTGCAAAGGAAGTGCAGATTATTGAAAAGAACAGAATTCCTGCCGCCCGCGGCGGTCACATCACCGCCTTTGACACGGATGTTCAGCGTGCTTTAAACATCAAGCAGCCGAGTTACCGCCAAGTTATCAGAGAATGGGTGCGCTGGGCTCAAGGGCGCGTAAACGAAGACCTCCTCTGGCTCTTTGCAAGAACCAGCGGGCACGCTTTTAATTGGACTATAAACCAACTAAAACCAAAAGGGTTCCGCGCAGGTCTCTGGAATCAATATTACAAAGGTCCTGACTACACCGAATATCCTGTTACCCACATGTTTGAAGAAACAAAAACAAAGATTCGCGGCAATGAAGCCGCTGTCAAAGCTCTTGCAGAGATATGTACAGAAAAAGGAATCACCATTAATTACAACACGCCTTCCGTTAAGTTGGAACGTGCGGCAAACGGACGGGTTACTTCCGTTGTTGCTGGAAGAGGGAGCAATCTTACAAGATTTGTTGCCTCCAAAGGGGTTATCATAGCCTCCGGCGACTACGCGTCTGATCGCGCTATGACTGACCGCTGGTGTCCGATTGTGCGCCTTGCTGACGCTCAAATCTATTTTCCCAACAAGTGCAATACCGGCGATCTTCATAAACAGGCGTTCCAGATCGGCGGCGTTATGCAGAAAGCAGAGCCCCACGCTGCGGTTATCCACCTTGAAGCCGGTGCCACGAGTTACGGTTTTCTCCACGTGAACGCCCTCGGCAAACGCTTTAAGAATGAGGACGTAAACACCCAATCCAAAAGTTGCAGCAAACTCTTTGAACCTAAAGGCGGGGTTGCCTGGACAATCTATGACGCGGACGGCTTGAAACAGGTTAAAGAACAGCTTGATATGGGAGTATCCGGCGGTCTCTTCTATGGACAGATGTCCCGCCTTGACAATGAACCCTATGATCTGGCGGAAGAAGAAGCTCTCCTTAAAACCAACATTGAGCAAGGGAAAGTGGTTACGGCCAAGACGCTGGACGAGCTTGCCAAATTGATGGACATTCCTGTTGATGAGTTCAAAAAAACCGTCGCCCGTTACAATCAACTTGCCAAAGCAGGCAACGACACTGACTATGGGAAGCGGAAGGAGCTTGTTAGACAGATAGTAAAACCGCCTTTCTATGCGGGTAAACTTGCCGCAACCGTTCTCTCTATGTCTGGCGGGTTGCGCACCAATCCCCACCTTCAAGTACTTGATAAAGACGATCAGCCGATTGAGGGGCTTTATGTGGCGGGCTCGGCAGCGGGCGACTTCTTTGCGGCGGACTATCCCACGATATGCGCCGGGATAGGTCATGGGCGCTGTGTTACTATGGGATATCTGGTTGGTTTCATGGTAAACGGGAAGTACACTCTTCCCGGTGTGCGTCAGATAGATATCTAGTTTTCGCGGGGTTAAAACCCCGCGTATTTTGGTGAAACTAATACAGGGGAAACGGTTTGATGAAAAACTTCGCTTGCTTTGGGACCGGCATAGCTCTTATTTTTGCACTGTCTTTGGCATATGCGGCTGCAAAAAATGAGATAACCGGAAAACACAAAGAAAACTCTCTGGAGTGTGCGGATTGCCATGGAGTTGCAGAGCCCGCGGAGGCGGCTGAATATGAGGCGTGTATTGAGTGCCACGGCGATATGATTGACGCAGAGCCGGTTATCTTTATTGATAAAAAGGGAAAGGAGAGCGAGCATTATGTTCATGATTCCCATGAGGCGCCCATTGCGTGCATCGAGTGCCATGCGACTCACAAACCGACCCGCCTGTATTGCAATAAATGCCACGAGTTCACCAATAAGGTTCCATAATTTTTATAGTGAGGTTGCTTATGAAAAAGTATTTTATTTTAGCGTTGGTTTTATTTGCAGGCTTTGTTTTTGCCCAAGACGCCGCCATAACTAAAGCCGCAAACAGCGGCAATGCCGAATCCCAGTATCAACTTGGCTTGTATTATCTTAATGATGAGGGAGATAGCGATAAGGCGGCGGAGTGGCTTGAAAAGGCTGCCCGGCAGGGGCATGCCCAAGCTCAGTATGAACTCGGAACCATACAGTTTTTTGGTTGGGAAGGGGTTCCCGCCGACAAGCTGAAAGCGTGCGGATGGCTGTATCTTGCGGCTGGGGAGGTGGATTCAAGCGAATACCTCTGCCTCCTTCAACTATCGGAAGAGGAAAAGCCAAAAGCCATTGCTCTTTCCAAAGAGCTGGAAAAATCCATAAAGAAACAATAAGTTTAAAGGGGGTATAAAGCCCCCTTTAAACCAGGTTGTTCAGAAGAAAAAGGCCAATCTAGCCCAACTTATGCCTATACCCCAATTCTGATATATCTTCCCCGTCCATAAAGACGCCTAATCCTTGTAAAACCTTGCCTATCCTGTAAACTTTGCGGTTTAGCTTTTCCTTTACCGCATTTTCCAAACACTCACTCCTATCTTGGGAAAGAGTAAACATCAATGCATATTCCTCGCCAGAGCAGACGGCGTCTCTTGCGGCGATTCCCTCCGCGCCAAGCGGAATATCCTCTGCCGATAGATGAAATGCCGTTTCGCTCATCTCTGACACGCGGAAAAGATCAACTCCCAGCCCGTCTGATATATCTATGCAGGAGGTCACCCCCTCCATACTCCCTAAAAGCTCTCCTAAGCCGGTTTCCGGGGGGAAATCCCCGTTTCCGCTGAAATCCCCTGACAGCCGCCTGTCAAGCATCACCTTTGCCTTGCCGATAGGGCGAGAGAGGTATATAATATCTCCCATCTTTGCTCCGCAACGCGTGAGCACAAATCTATTTGCTTGTCCGATTATAGTCATGGAAAAAAAAGAGACGGGAGAGGCTATGGTATCGCCCCCCAATAGGGTGATATTATACCGCCTGCACTCTTTGCGAAAAGCAGCGGAAAATGCGGCGGGGTTTATTTTACAAGAGAGTCCCGCCCCAAGAAGGGCATAATACTTTTCGCCTTTTCCTCCCATAGCGCAAATATCGCTTACATTTGAAGCAATAAGCCGGCGGGCGATCCCCGCCTCCGTTTCCTCCAAAAGATAGTGAACACCCTCCGCCATAATATCTTTGGATATAAGGCAACCGCCTAAAAGGGCGGCATCGTCGCCTATCCCTTTTGAGTTTTCTTCAAGCTCGCCGATACCGGTCAACGACCGAATAAACTCCGTTTCCCTCAAAACTCCCCCCAACACGAAGTTCCGGAGGGCAAAAATCTTTCTCCAAAGGGGATTAATAGCTCCCCGCATGTAATGGTTCTAAACCTTAACTTTAGACATGAGAGCATATTTGCCACAACCAGCGGAGAGAGCCCCGCGGAATAGGAGTTCACAAGAAAGAACACAGGATTGCTGTCCATAAGTTCCGCTGCGTCTTTAAGGAGATCCCAGAGATCATCCTCAAGCTTCCATACTTCCCCTTTAGCACCCCGTCCAAAGGAAGGCGGATCCATAATAATCCCGTTATACCGTGACTTGCGCCGCACTTCCCTCTGAATAAACTTTTTGCTGTCATCATGGATAAAACGCACCTGCCCTGCGGGAACCCGTGAAAGGCGCAGATTCTCATTTGCCCAACTTAAAACCCCCTTTGAGGCGTCCACATGGGTAACTTTCGCTCCAGCACGCGCGGCGGCAACCGTAGCGGCGCCTGTGTATGCAAATAGATTGAGGATATGGGCATCTCTCCCCGCTAATAAAGCGGCGATGAGATCCCAGTTTACGCCTTGCTCCGGGAAGAGCCCCATGTGCTTAAAACCTGTGGGGGATACCTTAAAAGATAACTCGCCGTAGCGGATAATCCAACTTTCGGGTAAGTTTTTTTTATATTCCCACTCTCCTCCGCCTGCGGAACTTCTATGATACACTGCATCCGGGTTTTCCCAGAGTTGGGGTTTAACCCTATCCCAGAGCGCCACAGGATCCGGGCGAACCACCGTATGCTTTCCCCACCGTTCAAGGCGTTCC
>JAITJJ010000233.1 GCA_031278965.1 Deferribacteraceae bacterium | reverse complement strand
ACGCGTGATGCTCGCTTATACCGCACTGCACAAAGTATTTAGGCTGTTTTGCCTCAACCTGATTGGTTTTAACCGAACCCGCAAGATCGCAGTCAAAGACTAAGATGGGCGTTTTGCGCATCCCTGCTTCCACAAGGTCTATAAGTGCGTTCCCGAAGGCAGATCGACAGTCGGTATCCGCAGTTTTAGGGTAAAATCTCTTGCCGGGCTCATAGGGGCACTCTTTCTCTGCGGCTATGGGGATATGAACCGCCGCAAACCCTCTGCGCTTATCCCGATATTTTTCCAATAGATTTTCGCCGCCCAGCTCTGCTATGGCTGCGGGATAGTCTTTATCTTTAAGGGGGGAGCCGTGATAATTGTTATTGTGCTCCATGAAAGAAACCCCTTTCCCCATAACGGTATGCGCTACTATAACCGAAGGTTTGTCAGAGCGCTCCGCTTTCCTAAAGACAGAGAGGAGTTCAGAGAAATCGTGCCCGTCCGTTTCAAAAACCGACCACCCATCTGCCGCATATTCTGAGGTGAAATTTACGTTCATAATACGGTGGACGCCGCCGGATATCTGCAAATCGTTGTTATCTATAATAACTGTAAGGTTAGAGAGGGCATAATGGGAGGCAAACCGCCTTGCTTCTGAAATCTGCCCTTTTTGGTGTTCCCCGTCACCTGTAAGAACAAAGGTTCTTGTGTTGTAACCGTTAAGTTTGTCTGCATAGGCAAATCCGCACGCGGCGGAAAGACCCTGTCCGAGATTGCCTGTTGTCCACTCCACACCAGGCAGAGTCCGCTCAATATGCCCTTCATAAGGGCTGCCAGCCAACCTAAAATATGCTATGGCATCTTCTGCGGGGAAAAAACCAAGCCTTGCCAGAATAGAATATACGGCGGGGGAGATATGCCCGATAGATACCAACACTTTGTTCCGTTCTTGTTTATCAAAGTTTGACGGAGTGATTCCCGCGTATCTATAGATTAGGGAGAGCAGGTCGGCGCTGCTCATGGCTCCTCCGGGGTGTCCGCTTGCGGCAATGGTGGTCATAGTGACAATATCCCCGCGGACAAGACGGGCAAACTCTTTAAGCTCCGTCTCCTCCGCATTGGTCAACTTTTCTGGAAACATCTGCGCCTCTCGGATTATTTTAACAACTAAGCAATTTAAAGCTCAAAAAGGCGAATGTCAAATGAAAAACCGTCATTTTAAAAGTTATCTGTTTGCCGCTTGCAGCAAGTAAGAGTATGGAAAAGTCTTACAATTCAACTTCAGGGTATTTCAAGATCAAGCGGACAACAGGCAGCAAAAAAAGTCTGGATTTCAGGGATTTCCGCACTTTTTAAACAAGCCGTTTGCGACAAGCGTCCAAACGCCTCTCACTAACCTACCGGTTCAGTTTATCTATGAGGCTATTTTTATATTGTTCAAGATCATTGATATGCAGGCGAGCCACCCCTGTTTCCATAGCCGCTTCCGCTACAGCGGAGGACACCCATGTTAAAACCCGCTGATCAAACGGTTTTGGGATAATGTAGCCTTTGCCGAATTCAAACTTCTCATTTGGATATATCTCCCGCACACTCTCGGTTACAGGCTCTTTCGCAAGAGCGGCAAGGGCAAAGGATGCCGCCATCTTCATCTCATCGTTTATGGTGGTTGCCCGCACGTCCAGAGCTCCCCTAAATATAAAAGGGAAGCAGAGAACATTATTTACCTGATTCGGATAATCACTGCGCCCTGTGGCAACAATGGCATCGCTCCTTATGCGGACAGCATCTTCCGGATCTATCTCCGGATCCGGATTGGCAAGGGCAAAGACTATAGGATTCGGCGCAAGGCTTTTTATCATTTCAGGGGAGAAAGCACCTTTTGAGGATAACCCCATAAGCACGTCCGCTCCCGCCGCCGCCTCCGATATGGTTCTGAAAGCCGTATCCTTTGCCATATGTTCTTTGTAGGAGTTCATCCCGGCAATCCGCCCTTTATAGAGCACCCCTTTGGTGTCGCACATAGTGATATTGTTTTTCTGAACCCCAAGTCGCATAATATGCTTGGCAATGGAGAGTCCGCTGGCACCGGCACCGTTTATAACAACCTTTAAGTCTGTCATTGCTTTGCCTACCACCTGAGATGCAGAAAGGAGCGCCGCCCCTACAATAATTGCCGTTCCGTGCTGATCGTCATGAAAAACAGGGATAGAGAGTTTTTGCAGTTCTTGCTCTATCTCAAAGCACTCTGGAGCTTTTATATCTTCCAAATTTATTCCGCCGAAGGTGGGCTCAAGCATTCTGCAGGCGGATATTACATCTTGAGCGGTGGGGGCGTTTAACTCTATATCAAAAACATCTATACCCGCAAATCTCTTAAAGAGAACTCCCTTTCCTTCCATAACAGGCTTTGAACCGAGGGGACCTATATCCCCAAGCCCAAGCACTGCCGTGCCGTTGGATATAACGGCGACAAGATTCCCTTTCGCGGTATATTTATAGACCTTTTCGGGGTTTTCATGTATAGCGATAGACGGGTGGGCAACCCCAGGCGAGTAGGCAAGGGAGAGGTCCCGCTGGGTTTCGCAGCTTTTTGTGGGAACAACTGTTATCTTGCCCGGTCTTCCGGAGCTGTGATAATTAAGGGCTTCGTCTTTCGTTATTTTTTTCTGGTACATAGCAACTCCTAAAATATTTCATATTTAATATGATTATTAAGGTAAACACAACTAAAATTTTATCTTTCAAGTAAATAAGCGGTTAAATAATTTGAAAAAGAGATAGCGGGGGCTTTATCCATCTCTGGATAGTAAGTTTCTCAGGAGCGGCAGAATCCTGAGGATATAAAGGCGGCAGAAGAGATATCACAGCAAAAAACCGCTACATACACCCATTTAAGAGCGTTATGGTGTACTCGTTCTTAGGGTTTTCTATAACCTCTTTTGTTAAACCGTATTCAAGCAATCTGCCGTTTTTTATTACCGCTATCTTTTCACAAAGAGTGCTTACTACCGCCAGATTATGGGAAATGAATATCAGGGAGAGCCCTTCGTTTTTCACCAGTTCCATAAGCAAATTTATAATCTGTGCCTGAACAGAGACATCAAGGTTGGATACAGGTTCGTCGGCTATAATCAGCTTGGGTGAGAGCGCCAACGCTCTGGCAATGGAAACCCGCTGTTTCTGCCCACCGGATAGCTCGCTGGGGTAGCGTGAAAGGTGTTCCGGTGCAAGCCCGGTTCTTTCCAGAAGGCGCAGTGCCTCTCTTTTTATCTCTCTTCCGGGGAATCTTTTTATTAAAAGATCATAAAGGGCGGAATAAACCGTAAGTTTTGGATTTAAGCTATTGTCGGGGTGCTGAAAGATCATCTGAACATTACGGCGGTATTCTTTAAATATATGCGATTTTGGAGAAACAGGGGCGGAATTATATTCCAAAACTCCGCTGTCTGGGATGATTACTCCCGCAAAGATATTTGCAAGGGTGGTTTTTCCAGAACCGGATTCCCCGACAATTCCCAAGCTCTCGCCTTCGCTTATCTCCAGAGTTACGTTGTCCACAGCATAAAAGGAGGTCTCGGACTTCTTAAAAACACCTTCAAAGAGGCGGTAGGATTTTTTTACATTGCGAACCGCTAACAAGGGCATTATACTTTTAAAAACTTAACCTCTATTATACCCGGGTAACCGGACATCTCGTCAAGCACCGCTTGTGTAATAGGTTCGTCCACATACACAAAAGATATTGCCTCCCCGTTGGGCGAGAGGCGGGTAAGTTCAAAATTGGCGATATTAATATTATGCTTTCCAAGCAAAGTCCCCACATATCCCACAATACCAGGAGTGTCCACATTTCTGAAATACAGATACATCCCGCTTGGGATAAGGTCTAAACGGAATGGTCCCACGCCTACTATCCGTCCCACCCCGTCTGAAAAAACTGTGGCGGTATAGACGGTTTCTTCTTCATCAGTTTTTACGGTTAATATAACATGATCGCTCATCTTATTATATTCTTGAACCTTTGTTTCCGTCACCACTATTCCTCGGTCTTTGGCAAAGTAAGGCGCGTTTATAAAGGAAACAGCCTCGTGAACAAAAAATTCCAGAAAACCTTTTATGGCTGCGAATGTGAACGGCTGATAGTTGAAAGGAGAATCAAAGGCGTGCTCCACAAAGGAATCGTTAAAACGCTTCCCCGCCATTATAAGGCGCAACTCTTGAACCCTTCCGTTTGTAAGCTGCCCCGCAAGCCTTCCCAAACGCTCGCTTACATCAAAAAAGCGCTGCATATCAGGCGAAAGACGGTTCCTTTCAAACGGGGTGTTTACCGCAAACTGATATGCCCTCCCATGCAGTGCATTTAAGACCTGTTCGCATACTATGACCGCCACCCCTTTCTGCCCTTCTTCAGTGTTGGCGCCGATATGGGGGGTAAGAAAGAGGTTGTCTATGGATTTAAGGGCGGAGTGGATTGGAGGCTCTTCTTCATATACATCTGTGGCGGCGGAAAAGAGTTTGCCGCTTTTTAGGGCTTCCGCAAGGGCGGATTCTTCCACAAGTCCGCCGCGGGCGCAATTAATAAATATGGCGCCATCCTTCATGATGGCTATTTTCTCTCTAGTTATAAGATTTTTTGTTTCGGCGGTGAGGGGGGTGTGGAGGGTGACAATATCCGAATGAGCAAGCAGTTCATCCAAAGTTTTAAAGAGTGTAACCCCCATGCTCTCTGCGGTTTCAGCTTTGATATAGGGATCGTAGGCAAAAACCCTCATCCCGAAGGAGTTTGCCCGCACCGCCACATTCCTGCCGATTCGCCCAAGCCCAACTATACCGAGGGCTTTCCCGTAAAGCTGAACCCCTAAAAAACGTTTTCTGTCCCACCCGTCATTGCGGACATGGAAATCAGCAGACGGAATCTTCCGCGCGGCAGAGAGGATAAGCCCGAGAGTAAGTTCCACTGCCGCCAAAGTGTTGCCGGTTGGGGCGTTCATTACTATGATTCCCCTTTTGCTTGCCTCTTCAATATCCACATTGTCAAGCCCTACCCCGGCTCTCCCTATTATGCGGAGCTTTCCGGTATCCGAAAGCAAGTCCTTGTCTACTGTGGTCCCGCTCCTTGTAATAATGGCGTCATAGTCTTTTAAGATGGGCTTAAGCTCACTGTTTTTAATTCCTGCCCTAAGTTCGTAATCAACCTCAGAATCAGCGTTTAAAATACGGTAACCTTCTTCTGCCAAGTGATCGGTGATAAGAATTTTAAAATTTTTCACGTATTCGGCTCCCCGTAAAAGTAGATGTATTATAACTATCTATATTTTATCTGTCAATTTCTGTTTTTTTATCCAAATACCTCTTTTTTCGACACTCTGTCCTTTCAAAAGCAGAGCTTTTGAAAGGCGGGATGCTTCAGGACTGGTGTTATTAAAGTTGAACATCGTTTCTAAAATATCATCACTTAAAACTGGCTTTTTTATCAGTCTGATACACATCCTATATCTATTGTTTGTTATTGAAGTGCCTCCGCAATATTTTTTGACATTAAAGATAAATTTTATTGACAACAGCTTTGAAGTTGGATATAAAACAAATTCTTACGCGGGTGTAGCTCAATTGGTAGAGCGTGACCTTGCCAAGGTTGAGGTAGCGGGTTCGAGCCCCGTCACCCGCTTTTTTAAATTTGTTATGTAACGGTATGACCGGAATATCCGGCGACGTGGCCGAGGGGTTAGGCAGCGGCCTGCAAAGCCGTGTACCCCGGTTCAAGTCCGGGCGTCGCCTTGGTTTTTTAACGATATGCTCTGCCTCAAGTGCAGCGCAAAAGCGCCGTGTCCTAAGGGGAGTCGCTTTCTTCAAGTCCAAAGCCCGCATCGGCAACGGCCTTTCCATATTTTGCGGCTATGACAACCAAAACATATGCACTCAAAAGATTCTTTTAACCTTAACTGTTCATCATAAACTTCGGAGAGGATTAGAAATTTTTTTAAAAAAGTACTTGCAATTTAACTTTTATTCTTTTATTATCAGTATACGGTGACAAAGCACTTGAGCCGATAGCATAAGTCTATCGGCTTTATTTTTAGCTATAGTCATTAATTTTACAGGGAGGTAAAACGGTATGAGCAACCAAGTATTAAATATTCCCGTCAGCGAACATCGTGTTGCGAATTACCCGATCCGCTCAGAAAGCGGAAGTACTTACTATCCGCCTCCGGCAGAAAAGATTGTTTATGAAGACAGTGTTGACAGTGTCGGAATTGTAAGCAATGCAGACAGAGAAGCAACTCTTCTTAGAGCTAAGGCGAGGCGATTTAATGTTGACGAAGTGCTTGACAGGCTGGTTGTAAAGATTGTTGATCCAGGCACGGACGAGGTTATTCACCAGATTCCGTCAGAGGAATCCCTTGCTCTCTCAAAGAAAAGGATTGAGATCAACAAACTCCTGTTTGGGTGACCGCTTGAAAGTATTGCGCAGAGAAAACGCAATAAGTTGCCAGGCTTCCTTAAAAAGCCTAAAAGTTAAACCCTGCAGACAAATTAAGTTTGTTCGTTAGGCAAAGTCTGTTCTTTAAGTTTCCAATAAACACCAAAAAGTGTCTAAGTGAAAAACTGTTCTGAAAGATAATCAGAGAAATCTTGTGAAAGTCTGTTTTTGAACGGCATTTTGCGTAAATTGACCGAACCGATAATTATAATACCATATAGCCCTAACTACCCCCTCTTTTAACTATCCATCCGTAGGGAATGCAACTTCTATTGCAACATCACAAGCGTTGATTATGGCGGGGAAACCACTGATGAAATTGACGTTACCACTCTTTGCAGTGTGGCAAGAGAATTTATCCCGGGCTTTACTGACAGCGGCACGATTACTCTTAACGGCAACTATCTGCCCGGCTACACAGGACAGCAACGCTTGCAAGCTCTTAAAGCAGGCAAAGCAGTAGGGAACTTTAAGATTGTTCTTCCTGATGACGGCTTGGGCGGCGGCGCTGTTACGCAGTATTTCAAAGCGTCTGTCAACGGGATAACCCCCGCTCTGGCAGTGGGTGCGGCTATTACTTTCTCGGTAACTCTGCGTATCAGCGGAGAAATAACTGAAGAATTGCCAACTTCGGGATAACCGAAGAGGATAGGTATGTATGAAGGAGGCGGCAATGTATGATGAAACTTTTGATATTAAAAGCGTTGTCGCCACTTCCGACTATCTTTCTGAAATGGGGCAGAGGTGCAGGGATTTAATCCTTTTGCTTTTGCAGCTTGGCTACAGTGAAGTTGTTGTTAAAAAGGTTATGGCAGAAAATCTGCCGAACTGGTTTTACTTTGACGGTGAGTTGTTGAAAGAGGAATAAAGGGGAAAGAAATATGAAAGCGTTAAAAGCGGCTGATTTTGCAGTGGCGAAAGTTAAAACAAAGAAGGTGGAGATACTTGAACTTGGCGGGTATGTTTATTTCAAACAGTTATCTGTTGCCGAACATGGGGGGTTGGTTAGTAAAGATGGTAAAACAGAATTGGGTTCACTGTTGAAGTTGGCACTTCGCGATGAGGCGGGTAATCCGATATTTGATGATAAGAGTATCAACTTTTTGTTTGATACCAATTTAACCCTTGCCACTCATATTTTTAACGAATGGCAGGAATTCAACGGGCTTGACTACAAGGCAGTAGAGACCGCCGAAAAAAACTGATAAAGCGGGGTGAGCGGAGATTTACGATAGAGCTTGCCCTGCGACTTAACAAGACCATAAGTGAGATTGAAGCCTTACCCTACATGGAACTTATAGAGTGGGTTGCTTATTTCAAGGTGCTTGAAAAAGAGGATAAAGCAAAAGAGCAAGCGGAGCAAAGGGCGAAGATGGAGGCGTTAAAACGGAATGCAATGTTGGGGGAGAAATTTTATGGATAAATATTGCGATACGTTACTAATGTAAGATCGATGAAAAGTGTAATAAGAGTGGCTATTAACAAAACGGAACTGGAAGCCCAGATTAAAAAGGGTATCCAAAAAATAAAACTGATAACTATAGTTAAAGCCATAATATTATTACGCATAGATAAGTAGTAATAAGTTTTAATCAATATGTAAAGGAGTTTTTTATAATGGTTAGCGGTGGAGTTTGGATAGAATTTGCGGCAGATACGGCAAAATTTGAAAAGGCATTGAAAACGATGCAATCAACTGTTAGGATTAACGGGGAGGCATTGGGCGATTCTTTTGGTGCAACTTTCGCAAAGAGCGTAAAACCCGCTTTACGTGATTTGCAAAGAGAATTTGCAACAGCTTTTAATAATATAAAAGTAAGTAAGATAGAACTCCCTGATGAAATTGTTAGATCATTTGCTCAAAACCTTAATATGTCTACAGAAGCATATAAGAAATTAGCAGAAAAAATGGTGAACAATAGCGCATTTCAAAAAGCGGAAAAAGCATTAAAAAATATCCAACTTGTTCATAATGTGGTAGAATAGAAGCGAGGAGGGTGATGCAA
>JAITJJ010000228.1 GCA_031278965.1 Deferribacteraceae bacterium | reverse complement strand
CACTATTTTTTATGTTAATATTATGCAACGGGAGGCATACAATGAATGGATTAGCTATTTTATGGGATAGAATAATCAAAGGTCCCCCTAAACTATCTCCTCCGCCCCTTGACCCAATCGGCATGAGCAGGCTCAATAAGTTTGACGCTAAAGGAGTGCTCAATCTCAATCCCCTGTATTCTTGGTGGAGAGGGGTTCTTTCCTTTCTGTTCGTTGCTCCCTTAGCAAGCATCTACATCTCCCTCATTGTTTTCTTTGTAATTGGCACCGTAGCAGCTATCCTTTTTTACATACTGTTTGGGATTGTTATATTCACCTTATTTTAACCCTCTGCGCCTCAGCGATCCTGTTACCCTGTTCAAACCACCAGAGAAGCCTTGAAAGCGGCATATTCATCACATCTGCATCACTGAAATGAAAAAAATATGCCGTTTCTGCGGCGATCTCCTCTATCCTTCCCCGGTGGATGCCCCGAAAAAAGAGAGTATCTCCCCGCAAACCTTCATAAAATCTACAGGGGAAAGTGTCTTTACAGAGCTTTCCGGAATACCCGCAAGACGGACAATATATTTTGCCGCGACAGAAGGTTTTATCTCCACCTCTTCCCCGTTGGCATTAGGGGCAAAAGGGAAGCTGCACTTCCAAACCCGATTCATTTAAAATATGCAGGTTGGCTTTTAAAGATGGGAGGAAAGCATCGTCAAGGTGCAAGCCGTTCTTGTCTGACAGCTGACCGGGGGTTGTGACGGTTTCCCCGTATTCATACTTGCTCTTATTGGCCAGGGCTATCAGATTTATGTGTAGTTGTATGTAAGGTTTACCGTAGATTTAAAATTCTTCATAAAGAATATTTATGCATACAATTATTTATTTATCGGCATCTATTACATATTTGTAATAGCGCTCCGAAATTATTTAACATTTTTGTAATGTAAATGTTTGAAACTCCCTGTCATTGCTAATTTTATTTTTGGCATAACTTTTGCCATATACACCCTCAAGAATTAATATTTTTTAGGAGGCAGATGATGAACAAACGTTTTGAGGCAGTAAGCAAAATTGCCGAATACCGTTCGGGTCCGCTTTTAAAGAGCGCTCCAAGCTCGGCGGAAATCTTTGGGGAAGATGTTTTCAACTCTGAAAAGATCACAAAATATCTTTCCAAACCAACCGCCCAGAAACTTCTGGATACCATTAACAACAGGAAGCAGTTGGATCCGGCGATCGCTCCGGAAGTAGCGCATGCCTTAAAAGAGTGGGCTATCGAGCGGGGCGCCACCCACTATACCCACTGGTTTCAGCCGCTGAACGGCGCTACTGCGGAAAAACACGACTCTTTTCTTGAGCTTAACGGAGACTTGGGAATATTTTCTTTTTCGGCAAAGAACCTGATCGTCGGAGAGCCAGACGCTTCCAGCTTCCCCTCCGGCGGTTTAAGATATACATTTGAAGCAAGGGGGTATACCGCTTGGGATCCCACCAGCCCCGCTTTTATCCGCCGGCACGGCAACGGAGCGACCCTCTGCATCCCCACCGCTTTCTGTTCCTACAGCGGCGACGCTCTTGACCAGAAAACCCCCCTTCTCCGTTCAATTCAATCCCTCTCTGTGGCGGTAAAACGCCTTATGAAAGTTTTTGACCAGCCGGACGGGAACGTTAAAGCCACGTTAGGACCTGAACAAGAATACTTTCTGATAGACAAACGCTTCTATCTGCACCGGGCAGACCTTTTGCAGACCGGAAGAACCCTTTTCGGCGTTACGCCCCCCAAACATCAGCAGCTGGAAGATCACTATTTCGGTTCCATCAGGAAACGCATCCTTGCTTTTATGACAGACGCCGAAAAAGAGCTGTGGTCGCTGGGGATTCCCGCAAAAACACGCCATAACGAAGTTTCCCCCGCGCAGTTCGAGCTCGCCACTATCTTTGAAGAGTTAAACCTTGCGGTAGATCACAATATGCTCGTTATGGAAGTGCTTAAAGAGGTGGCGGACAGGCACGGGCTTGTTTGCCTCTTGCATGAAAAACCGTTTGCGGGCGTAAACGGTTCCGGCAAGCACAATAACTGGTCTATCAATTACGGCGGAGTAAACCTTTTGGATCCGGGGGATACCCCTCACCAGAACGCAATTTTTCTAACCGTTCTCAGCTCCATAATAATGGCGATAGACAAGCACAGCGACCTGCTTCGCGTCAGCGTTATCGGCGCGGGCAACGACCACAGGCTTGGAGCAAACGAGGCGCCTCCGGCAATCATCTCCATCTATCTTGGAGATCAGCTTGCGGAGATCATCGAACAGTTGGAAAAGGGGGCGCCGTCATCCAGCAGATCTCACGGACCTATGAGAATTGGGGTAGACACCCTGCCCGCCCTCCCAAAAGACGCCACCGACCGCAACCGCACAAGCCCGTTTGCCTTTACGGGAAACAAGTTTGAATTCCGCGCTCCGGGCTCCGGGCAGTCTTGCTCCGGTCCTATGACCATACTTAACACTATCGTCGCTTCCGCTATGGACGAAATCTCCGATAGATTGGAAAAGCTCAAAGGCGCCGATTTCAATGAAGGCTTGCAAAAGCTGCTTTCAGAGATTGTGCACACTCATAAGCGCATTATCTTCAACGGCGACAACTACACGGCGGATTGGAAGATAGAAGCAGCCAAAAGAGCGCTCCCGAACGATAAGAGCACAATGGAGGCGCTAAAAGCTCTCACCGCCAAAAAGAACATTGAAATGTTTGAAAAATACAGCGTTTACAACAAACGGGAACTTGAATCCCGCTATGAAGTCTTTATGGAAGAGTATCATAAAAAGATACGCATTGAAGGGGAGATCGCCCTTGATATTGCAAGAAGTATGATACTCCCCGCGGTAACAAAGGAATACAGCGAAGCGGTTGCCGCTTTCGCCAAAGCAAACGCCAGCGGGGTTACAGAAGGAACGGCGGCTCTTAAAAAGAATATCGCCACTCTCGGAAACTCCCTTGATGAGCTCAACCAGAAGATAGACAACATTGCAAAAGCCGTAAAAGGGTTGCATGAAGAGATATTGAGCGCTATGAGCGATCTTAGGGTTACGGTAGACCGCCTTGAAGGGATAGTGAGAGACGAGTTCTGGCCTCTCCCGAAATATAGGGAGATGCTGTTTATATACTAGCGGCATAAGGGGGTGTCCCTTAAAAAGCTAAAGCTCTTGGAGCGGCGGGTTGCCCCCAACCAACCCAACCCCAACCAACCCGCATTATTGCATAAGGTGCAGTTCATCTAAGGAGGTGGGCGGGGGCAGGGAAGTTAACATTCCCTGCCCCCGCTGCAATTTCTTGCATAAAGATGATTGGAGGAACAAAGTTTAATATGCGTGCGCCTGCCATACGCTTAACATGCTGAAGAGCTACCTTAAACTCTTTTTAATCTTGGAAAGCGGAACCCTCCGTTTACCTCTTATAGATTTTATAGAAGAGGTTGCGGATGCTGGGATAACGGCGGTAGAGCTGCGGGACAAATCCTTTACCGAAAGGGAACGATTTAATACCGCTCTAACCCTTGCTCCTATTTTAAAAAAGAAAAACATCTTATTCATAATAAACAACAGCCCGGATATTGCCGCCGGCGCCGGCGCGGATGGGGTTCACCTCGGTTCGGAAGATTTTCCGCCGGAAGCCGTGAAATCGCTGTTTAACAGATTGTTGGTAGGGTGTTCCTGCAACTCGGTTGATGAAGCCAATACCTTATCAAAATTTGACATAGATTATCTTGGGATAGGTCCCCTCTTCCCCACTTCTACTAAAAGAGATCACCGGCCTCTGCTTGGCATATCGGGCGCAAAAG
>JAITJJ010000220.1 GCA_031278965.1 Deferribacteraceae bacterium | reverse complement strand
CGGTTTACGAACCGTAGCGGCAACACGATCGCCTCTCTCAAGCAATATATCAAGCATCGGATATGCCAATCCGCCGTTTGCCCCTGTAATAAACCATGTTTTCATAAAAATTCTCCATTTTACCGCTCTAAACGGTTTGTCCTTATATTTATGCTCTTTCTTTCTGCCTTAACAAGCGCGGCGAAAATAAGCATTCTACATCTTGTCCGGCGGGGAATCAATTGTAAAACGGTTCTCGCGAATTATCCGCCAGAATTATAATTTCAACGGTTTTTTGATAGATACGCCTCCTGCACTTTTTAGATAATTAGAATTATAGCTGTTCTAATCCAATTTTGCGAAAGTTTTTGTAGACTTTTAGTTGCCTCTAAGGTATATTCTTAAAGCAAGGTAGATAATCTAAGGAGCTTCTGGATGAAAGCTGAAACTATCAATCCGTTCATTTCCGCCACTATCAATGTATTCCAAACTATGGCGGGGGTAGAACCCACAAAGGGAGAGATATACATTAAACAGGATGATAAAATGACCTATGATATATCTGGTGTTATCGGGATTGCCGGAAAGATGCAGGGCTTCATCGTCCTCAGTTTCCCTGAGCCCCTTGTATTGGAGCTTGTAAGTGGTTTTTTAGGTGAAAAAAAAACCCATATGTCTAAAGATGTGGTGGATGCGGTGGGAGAGTTTGTGAATATGATTGCGGGCTCCTCCAAGCGTGCTTTTGCAGAGCAGGGCTTTAAGTATAATATAGGAATCCCAAGCGTTATAACAGGGAAAAATCATATAATTAACCGTCCCAGTAATGTTCCTTGTATAGGTGTAAAGTTTTATATCGGCGAACAGCACTTTGTTATTGAGGTAGCGTTAAAATCCAGAGACGAGTAAACTTATGAGCCGCATTGCACCGATTTTTCTGCTATTCTTTTTATTAGGGGGTATTTGCTTGGCAGATTCCGCAGAGTTTAAGTTAGATAACGGGGTTACGGTAGTCTACGAGTATATCCCTTCAACAAAGATTGTAAGCGTTCAGGCTTGGATAAAGACCGGTTCCGTAAATGAGGATGAAAAGCTGAACGGAATATCCCACTTTTTAGAGCATATCCTCTTTAAAGGAACTAAGAATTTTAAACCCGATGAGATAGACGTGGTGGTTGAAAGTGCCGGAGGGGTTATGAATGCGGGCACAAGCAAAGACTTTACCTCATATTATATAACTCTCCCGGAGGAAACGGCGGAAACCGCCTTTAAGGTTATCTCCGATATGATCTTTGCGGCGTCTTTTATTCCGGATGAGATTGAAAAAGAGAAGCCTGTAGTGCTTCAGGAGATAGAACGCAAGTTTGACAACCCCACCTATCAGATGTTTATGGATGCCATTGAAGTTTTGGCGGCGGACACCCCATATAGACGGGAGGTTATAGGAACTGCTGAAAACGTCCGCTCTTTCACTCCCGAAATGTTGCGTAAATATTATGAGTCTCACTACCATCCGCAGAATACCACCCTTGTGGTGGCGGGAGATATTACTCTGGAGCGGGTTAAAACCCTCTCCAAAAAGTATTTTAATGTTAAAAGCAGAGTAAAACCGAGCGGCGGATACGATCGGGAGTGGAAAACCACTTTTGTTTCATCTGCCGAAAGGGAATATAAACAGGAGATCGCTCAGGATTATGTTCTGGTGGGGTATCAATTGCCGGCTTCCGCAAAGGATGCCCCTGTTTATGAGGTCTTATCGGAAATCCTTTCCGGAGGCGAATATTCCCTCTTGAATAGAGATTTAAGGGATAAAGGGCTTGTAACCGCTGCTTATTCCTTTGAAATATTAAATAAAAGAGCGGGTTCCTATATTATTGATATTGCCGCTAACCCGAATGAATCCGGGAAAGCGCTCTCTGCCCTTGATAAAACTTTACAGAAAATGTCTTCGGGGAAAGTAACTGAAAAAGAGCTTGAAAGGGCAAAGAACCGCTTAAAGAGCAATGTTATATTCCGCAAAGAAAAGGCAGGGCGCACAGCCTCAGAGATCGGGTATTCATATACGTTGGACTTGGGGGATTATCATCGCAAGTATATATCCCTTATAGACAATATAACCCTTAAAGATATTGCCGACACATCAAAAGCCATTTTTTCATCTCCGCGCATAGTATATAAAACTCTTCCCAAATAGCGGCGGCTTATGAAGAGGATAGCCTATCGGCTGCTTGAAAAAGAATGTGAAGAAGCTCTTTTAAATTTCTGCAAAAATGAGGATATAACTGCAGTTGCCGTTGAAGAAGACGGTAATACGGAGCGCGTTCTCCTCTATATTACCGACGAGCTCGCCGCCATAAACTATAAATTTCCGGGTGATACCAAAAAGTGCCTCATATCTGATTCTGATCACTCTGCCGGGAGTTATTATACATTAAACCGCAACTTTACCGCAAACAGCTTAAAACAACTTATGGATGAGATTTTCCACGGAGGGAGGCTCTGGAATATGGTGAAGGATATTACGTATATTTCATCCGTCAAAGAAATTGTTGTGGGGAACTCCGTTTCGGATGTGGATAGATTTGTATGTCTTATAACTGAAGATATAATCCACTTTTGCGATTATTCCACTCTGGAAAAGGTACGGGTGGGGCTTTCTGAGATGATAACAAATGCCATAGAGCACGGAAACCTTAATATTTCAAGCGAAGAAAAACATGAAGCTACCGAGGCGGGGGTTTTCCGAGAGCTCGTTAAGGCGCGTATGGAGGACGCCAGATATAAGGATAGGGTTGTCCGTTGCCGGGCGGGGATATTTCCCGACCGGGCGGATTTTATTATCTCCGATGAGGGCAACGGCTTTGATACATCAAAACTCCCCAAGCCCGATGATACTGAATGTCTCTTAAACCTGCACGGGCGTGGGATTTACATCACCCAGGCATACTTTGACAAGGTGAGTTATAACGATAAAGGAAACACCGTATATATGGTGAAAAAGTTTTAAAAGAGGCATAATGAAAGATTGTCTTGTTCGCTTTGGCGTATCAATCCCCGCGGATCTCCTTAAAGATTTTGATTCTCTTTCGGTAAAAAGCGGCTTCCCCAATAGATCTATCGCTTTAAGGAGGCTTGTTCATGAATTCATCTCATCTTCCGCATGGCAACAAGGCACAGGGGAAGTATGCGGGAGCTTTACAATACTCTATGACCATCATTCAAACGATATTATAAACTCTTTGACAGAGTTGCAGCACCGTTTTATGGACGTTATTCTCTGCAATACCCATGTTCATATCTCACATGATGTATGCCTTGAATGTCTTGCGGTGAAAGGCGCTTCAAATAAACTGAAAGAGTTGCAAACCGTCCTAAGCTCCTTAAAGGGGATAATAAGCCTGAATACGGCGATTAATAGTTTGGAATAGCCGCTTAGATTTTTTTAGAGACTCCCTCCTTTCTAAATACGATTGCGGAAAAAATTTCCTCATCGTTCTTAATATCTATAAAAACCTCTTGACGGGGATCATTTTCTTTGCCATCGGAAGGGGATGCCTCCCGATGGCGCAGTGCCGCCCATGCATTAACGGCAAGGTTTTGCCGATATCCATA
>JAITJJ010000187.1 GCA_031278965.1 Deferribacteraceae bacterium | reverse complement strand
CGCCTCCCGGTCTGCGGCTTATCAGGCTGATTCCCCCATATCCTATTGATTTGGCTTCTGCCGACAAATACCGTCGCCGTTGGTATTCCTTCAGTGTTGGCAACACTGCTTCTATCCTGGTCTGTATCGCTAATACATCTGCATTTTCCATGTTTCACATCTTATTGGTATTCAGCCCTGTTGTTAAGTTTATTTCGTAATAAGCTCTTACGTTCAAACCGAGACGGTCAATTACCTATGATAATAGAGAATACCTCTGTATCGTTCATAGCTTGTAATACCTGTTCTGCATGGGTGTTTTACTCAGACAGTTACAAAGCGTATCTTGAAGAATACTCCACCCTGATACACTTTGAGCGAGTACTAGCACAAACAATGAAAAACCCTCTTACACCCATTATCAGGTTGGGCATAATAGGCTGATATTCAGAATACTTTAACATAATTGCGCCGAAGATGTTTGGTCTCAGAGAGCAGTCACAGATTCCTTCAAAGATGCCCTTGCCAAAACATTATCCAACTTGCTGATTAACTGCCTGTTCCCTTTAGAAACTAATCCAAATCCTTATCTTCAAGATTTATTTGTAACTCAGAGCGGATAGTGGGAGAGTTTTGAGAAATTCTAACCCCTTCACCACCGGACAAACCCTATCTTATCGGCTTCCGCTTTATCTCTTTCCGCTCTGCTAGGGAAAATAACTTTAACTTCAATGGACGATCATGATCTTTGAGGTACAGCCCACAAGCGCTTATTGATTGCTTGCAAAAGCCTTTAAAGAAGTATATAAAATATTAGAAGTGGCTAAGGGCGTTTGCAGTTTAAAGCGGCATGTTCCGCTGAAAGTATGGAGGTTTTATGAATAGCGAATTTAGTATATCACCTACAATGGAAGATTATTTGGAGCGGATATATGTTGCTTCAAAATCCAAAAATGTGGTAAGAGTGAAAGATATATCCAAAATGATGGATGTTCGCATGCCTTCGGTCATTAACGCCGTAAATCTCCTTAAAAAGCTGAATCTGGTTACTCAGGAACCCTATGGTTATATTGAAATAACAGACTACGGAAAGCAAATAGCGGAAAAGATTTTGGATAAACATAATGCATTGACAGAGATCCTCCGCTATTTGGGGGTTGATGATGAAGTGGCGGAACAGGACGCCTGCTCTATTGAGCATGTGATAAGTGAGGAAACCTTTGAAAAACTTAAAACTCACTTTAGAAAGTTTACCCCGATAAGCTAACCCAATTTGACGGCAGATTAAGCAAACACCCTTGCTAATGAGAGAGCGAAAACTCCCGCGCATAGAGAACCTTGTCATTAAGATAGGGAGCAATCTCCTGACAGACGGCGGCGGAGTAAGTTCTGCCTGCATTGCACGGTTAGTTGACGCCATAGCGGAGGTAAAAAAGGAGATTGACAACATCTCCATAGTTTCATCCGGCGCCATTGCCTGCGGTTTCAAGGAGCTTGGATTTAAAAAACGCCCCGTATCCATAATGGATAAACAAGCTTCTGCCGCTGTGGGGCAGTCCCGGCTTATCTGGTTTTATGAACACGCATTTCAGAAACATAGCCTCACCGCCGCGCAGATACTTATCACTAAGTTTGACTTTTCCAACAGATCCCGCTATATCAACGCCCGTTCTACCATATACAGGCTCCACAAGCTGGGGGTAATCCCGATAATAAATGAAAATGATGTTCTGGTGGCAAATGAGCTGAAATATGTAGAATCCTTCGGAGATAACGATAATCTCGGCGCTCTGGTGGCTGCCCTCATCAACTCAGATATGCTTATGATTTTAAGTGATGTGGATGGTCTTTTCACAAAAGACCCTGTAAAATATCCTGATGCAGAGATTATCCATAGCGTTGAAGGGATTACCCCTGAGATATTGGAGTTGGCGGACGGAACTTCCTCAATCGTGGGAACGGGCGGGATGTATTCAAAGTTAAAAGCGGCGGAACATGCCCAAAAGAACGGCTGTCCTGTGGCGATAATAGGGGGAAATGAGCCGGAAAACATTAAACGCTTTCTTGCAGGGGAGTTGATTGGAACCTACTTTGAGCCTGCAAAGAGAGGATCCGGTGCAAAAAAACGATGGATAGCGGGCGCCGCAATCCCCAAAGGAGTGGTATTTGTTAACGAAGGGGCGAAAGAGGCGATACTGCGTCACAACTCCCTCCTCGCGGTGGGGGTTACAGAGATTGATGGGAAGTTTGAAGCTGGAGATATTGTCCGTATAGAAACAGGTAATAATGCCATTGCGCTTGGAAAGGTGCGCTTTGATTCTGAAACATTAAATATGATAAAGCAGAAGTCCACTTCCGAAGCCTCCCTGATTTTGGGAAAGGATACCGCCGTAGTTATACATTGCGATGATATGGGGATGCTCTGATGGAAAAGGTGTTCTTGGATGTAAAAGAGGCTTCCGTCGTATTAAAAAATAGTTCTGCCGAAGTTAGAAGCGCCGCCATAAGGCGGTTGGGAGGGTTGGTTAGGGAGAATGAAGGAGCGATATTAAAAGCAAATGCAGATGATGTGCGAAACGCAGAAAGAAACGGAGTGCAAAGTTCTCTGATTGCCCGGCTTACCCTTACCTCTAAAAAGATAGCCGCTATATCAGAGGCTCTGTTTACGGTTGCAGGGGAACCTGATCCGGTGGGCAGGGTGATTGGCGGCAGTACCCGCCCCAACTCTTTAAGGATTGTAAAAGTGCGGGTGCCGCTTGGAGTGATAGGGGTGATCTATGAATCAAGACCGAATGTGACTCTGGATTGCGCCGCCTTAGCGCTCCGCAGCGGCAACGCCGCCATATTGAGGGGAGGAAAAGAGGCGGAGCGCTCCAATTCTGCCTTTGGCGGGATTATAGGGAGAGCTCTTAAAGAGTGCGGACTGCCTGAAAACTCCGTAGCCTTGATTAACGATCCTGACAGGACAAAACTTGCCGCTATGCTAAAGGCGGACAAATATATTGATCTCATTATCCCAAGGGGCGGCGAAGAGCTTATCAGGCATGTAACAGAAAACTCTCTGGTTCCTCTGGTTAAACACGATAAAGGGGTATGCAATATCTATGTTGACAAAGATGCGGATTTTGAAAAGGCGCTTAAAATCATTCATAATGCAAAAACAAGTTATCCAAGCGCTTGTAACGCCGTGGAGTGCGTTATAGTCCACAGGGATATTGCCGCGGAGTTTATCCCCCTAATGGCAAAAAAACTAAAGGAATCAGGCGTTAAACTGCTGGGATGTGAACGCTCTGCGAAAACAGACGGGATTGAGCCCATAACGGGCGGTTGGGGAAAGGAATATCTTGATCTGATGCTTGCGGTTAGGGTAGAAGACACCTTAAAAGGCGCGGTAAATTTTATCGCAAAATTCGGCAGTTCCCACTCGGATGCCATCATTACTGAAAACTACAGCACTGCCAACGAGTTTTTAAAAACCGTGGATTCGGCTTGCGTCTATATAAACGCGTCCACACGTTTTACGGACGGCGGGGAGTTCGGTTTGGGGGCGGAAGTCGGGATCAGCACTCAAAAGCTCCACGCCCGCGGTCCTATGGGCGCCTATGATTTAACAACATATAAATATATTGTCTACGGAAACGGTCAGATAAGGGAGTAATTTTTCCCCTAATCATTTTTCCCCCTATAGAGTAAAATTCTTGCTTGCCTTATTGCTGCAAGGAGTTTTATAATAAACAAAGGCTAAAATTGGATAGTATTATGAATGCCGATTTTTTAGGAGAACCTCCAATGAATTCAAATCACCTTACGGAAAGGGCGCGGCGTGTTTTGTTCTATTCCAGAGAGGAAGCGGAGCGCACATCCCAGCCTTGTACTGAAACAGAGCATATACTTCACGGCTTATTGAGGGAAAGAACCGGAATAGCTTATGAAATATTTATTTCCCGCCATATAAATATCAACAGTCTTATAAAAGAGCTTCGCGGATTTAGCGTTTCCGGGGAAGTGCTTTACACTAAATCTATTAATATTCAGTTCAGTCCTGTGGCCCGGAAGGTGCTGGAATATACCCTTGAAGAATCAAAATCCTTCGGGCAGAACTATGTAGATACGGAACATATTCTGCTGGGGCTTATGAGGGAGCGGCGCGGGAAAGCATACTCTATTTTAACAAAACAAGGGTTTGATTATGCCGATCTTAAGGAAGAGATAAACTCTCTGCACCGCGCAGGCCGTTATTTAACCGGCACCACCCCAATGTTGGATGAATTTGGCAAAGATTTAACTCTAGCCGCCACAAAGGGGAAGATAGACCCTATAATCGGGCGCGATAACGAGGTGGAGCGGCTTGTGCGAATCCTCTCCCGCCGCACAAAGAATAATGCCGTGTTGATAGGGGAACCGGGTGTCGGGAAAACCGCCGTTGTGGAAGGATTGGCTTTAAAGATAGCTTCAGACGGGGTTCCAGACGCATTGAAAAGAAAACGCCTTGTATCTGTGGAGTTAGGCGGGATAGTTGCCGGAACAAAATACCGGGGGCAGTTTGAAGAGCGGATGAAAACCCTTATTAAAGAGATTGAGACCGCTAAAGATGTGATTGTTTTTATAGACGAGTTTCATACCATAGTCGGGGCAGGAGCGGGCGAGGGGGCTATCGACGCGTCCAACATGTTAAAACCCGCCCTTGCAAGGGGCGCATTCCAATGCATAGGCACCACAACTCTGGCGGAATACCGCAAATATATAGAGAAAGACGGCGCTCTGGAGCGGAGGTTTCAAACCATCTTGGTGGATCAGCCCAACCGTGAGGACACTGTAAGCATATTGCAGGGAATTCGGGGGAATTACGAGCGTTTTCACCATGTGATGATTCCTGATGATGTCATAGAGGAAACAGTTGACCTCACTAACCGCTATATCACCGATAAATTTCAGCCTGACAAGAGCATAGATGTTATAGATGAGGCGTGCGCAAAAGTTAAGCTGCAATGTCCAGTTGAAGAGATCGCCCGGGGTGGAAATTTCCGCATGGATGATGAAGATGTTCCCTACAGTTATCTCTTCCCCTTTGGCGAGAAGGAGCCTTCAGACGGGAAAGTGGCTGTATGCGAAGAGGATGCGGGCGTTATCCCCTCCCTTACGGTGAATGATATTGAAGAGGTGGTCTCAAGTATCGCTAAGGTTCCAGTGAACCGAATGAAACAGACTGACCGCCGTAAAATTATGACTTTGGAGAGCGATCTGGCAAAGTTCATCATCGGACAGGAAGAAGCAGTAAACCGTGTATCCAAAGTTATGAGACGGAGTTTTGCAGGGTTAAATAATCCGGTGCGTCCGTTAGGTTCCTTTATATTTTTAGGTCCCACCGGCGTGGGAAAAACCGAGGTGGCAAAGCGGTTGGCGGAGGCGGTTTTCGGGGCGCAGGATGCCCTTATCCGCATTGATATGAGTGAATTCGGAGAAAAATTTAATCTGTCCCGCCTAATAGGGGCGCCTCCCGGATATGTGGGCTATGAACAGGGCGGCAAACTCACCGAGCAGGTTCGCAGCAAGCCCTACAGCGTTGTTCTCTTTGATGAGATGGAAAAGGCCCATCCAGATGTGCTGAATATCCTCCTGCAGATTATGGACGATGGTTTTGTTACTGACAGTATGGGTCATAGGGTAAACTTTAAAAACACCATTATAATCTTAACATCCAATCTGGGAACTAAAGATGCCGCGGGGATGAAAAATCTGGGTTTTGGGGATAAGAGCGGGGTTGAATACGCAAAAGACAAGATGCACAGCTCTGCCCAAAAAGCGCTGAAACAGCATTTTACTCCTGAATTCATTAACCGTGTGGACAATATCGTTTACTTCAATCCGCTTGGTCTTGACGACCTAAAAAAGATTCTTGATCTTCAGGTGGAAGAGTTGAACGAGCGGCTTCAAAAACAAGATAAACATATCTCCATAACCGACGAAGCCAAAGAGTATATACTCACAAAAGACTATGACTTCCAATACGGGGCTCGCCCGATTAGGCGGGCGGTTCAGAATCTCATTGAAGATCCGTTGAGCGAAAAATTACTATCGGGAACCTTCGGCAAACGGAAAAAGCTGAAATTGGTTTTAAAGGAAGATAAACTTGCCATTGACTAATAGAATTCTTGTAGTCGGGGCGGGGGCTGTCGGCGGTTATTTCGGCGCGAGGCTTGCTCTGGCGGGGGCGGACGTTACTTTTATTGCACGGGGCAGCAGGCTTGGGGCTTTGCAGGAGGACGGGATTATCTTAAGGAACTCCGCCGATGAAAGGAGGGTTGACCGCCTAAAAGTAACTGCAAGTGAAGCGCCTGACGGAGCTTATGATCTTATCATCATATCTGTAAAATCTATGGATACCGAGGCGGCGGCGCTGACAGCCGCAGGGCATTTAAGCGGCGGCGGAGCGGTGCTCTCGCTCCAAAACGGGGTTGAAAATGTTGATATTATTGCGACTCACTGTCCCAAAGAGAGTGTTATCGGCGGCGTGGTGCGAAGTGCGTTATCCAGCAAAGGGTTAAACACAGTCTCCTATACACACTACCCAACGGTGATAATCGGTGCGGCTTTTGAGGAAGGGAAACTCCATGAACCTCGCCTGAGAGCTCTTTTCGCCTTCGCCGGGATAGAAATACGCATAGCAAAAGATATTAGGGTAAAACAGTGGGAAAAGTTAATCTGGAATATAGCTTTTAACCCCCTGTCTGCTTTAACATTCTCCGTCTGCGGGGATATGGTAAAAAGCGAGCGTCTTTCCCGCATAATGCGGGCGGTGGTTGATGAAGCGGTGAAGGCGGCGGCTTTTCACGGGGTAAGTTTAGATGAAGGGATTGCGGACAAGACTTTAAATCTTGACCCTGTTTTTAACGATTTTAAAACAAGCTCTCTTCAAGATGTGGAACGCAACCGAAACCCGGAGATTGATGCTATAATGTTGCCGGTGGTGAAATTGGCGAAGGAGAAAAAGATTTCCGCACCATTCACAGAGTGTATTTATGAGATATTAAAATACCGTCATGAAAGGTGGTATCACACCTTTCCGCGTCTGGCGGCGGATGTGCTGGCGGTTAACGGAGATAAGTTTCTTCTGATAGAGCGGAGATACCCGCCTCAGGGCTGGGCGATACCAGGAGGAATGGTGGACTACGGGGAGAGAGCGGAGGCTGCCGCCGTGCGGGAATTCTTTGAAGAAACCGGAATAAAAAAGGATGAGAAAGACTTAACTCTCTTGGGAGTTTATTCCGATCCGTCAAGAGATAGCAGGGCGCATACCGTTTCTGTCATATATTATACTTTTACCTCTGATGAACCCCACGCGGCTGACGACGCAAAAAGCGCCCGGTATTTTCCTGTTGATGAACTCCCCGACCTTGCTTTTGACCATAAAAAGGTTATAGACGATTATCTTGCAAAATCCGGGAAATCCTAATGCCAGCTTGCAAGTTTGTCATTTTAAGGGATAGGAAAAAGCGGGAATATATGCTCACGTTGAAAGAGAATGGTCGCTTTTCCTCTCAGCACGGTTTTATTGAGCATGCGGATATTGCCGCAGCCCCCGCGGGCTCTGTTCTTAAATCTACAGGCGGAGAATATTTTACCGTATTCCCTGTCACATACCGCGACTATGTTATGAATATCAAACGTCAGGCGCAGATCATATATCCAAAGGATACGGCGGCAATCCTCATGTGGGGGGATATTGGCAGAGATATGCGGGTGCTTGAATCAGGGATTGGGCAAGGGGCGCTCTCCATTGCGATACTCCGCGCTCTTTCGTGTAAAGGGCTGCTTACCTCCTATGAAATTCGGCGCGATTTTGCGGATATGTCAAAAAAAATTATCAGCGATTTTTTAGGGTATACTCCTGAAAATCATACCGTTGAAATTAGGGATATATATAATGGAATCGACGGAGAGTATGACCGGATTCTCCTTGATCTGCCAGAACCTTGGCAGACGGTAAAATATATGGAATCCTCTCTGGTAAGCGGGGGGATTGTTGTAAGCTATATCCCTACGGTTCTTCAGGTAAAAACTATGGTGGATACACTGAAGGAGAGCGGCTTTTTCGCCAATATAGAAACGTTTGAGCTTATTTTGCGCCCTTGGAAGATTGACGGGCTTTCGGTGCGCCCGGAGATGTGGATATATAACCACAGCGCCTTTATAATATCCGCAAGAAAGCTGGCAGAGCCTTCTGCGAAACTCCTTGTGCGGCAGCACGGAAAGAATCGCTGAAATCACGGCAGAGGTTATGAATCTCCCTTTTTCTGCAAATATATATTCTGAATTTATAGACAGATGTTGTGGGGATATTATCCCTGCGGAGATGAGGCGGGCACAGAAAGAGCATAAAACCCCATCTCCGGAAATTGCACCATGCCGCCTTATAGCCTTTTTAACGGGGATGCTGAAGCCCCGCCGCATCATTGATATAGGCTGCGGGATAGGGATTTCAACTTTAGCTCTGCACCTTGGTTTTCCCCAAGCCGAGATTTACGCTGTGGACGGCAACAGAGGAAGGGTTGATGTTTGCAAAACTTTTTTAGGAGAGAACCCTAAGATACAGATCTTTAACGAGTATGCGGAGAACTTTTTAAAACGCGTGAATATGGACTTTGATCTGGCGTTTGTTGACAGTGTCAAAAAAGAATACCCCAATATATGGGAAGCTCTTGAACCCCGCCTCTCACCACATGCGGTAGCCCTCTTTGATGATGTTTTCCTTTACGGATATATAGCGGAGCCCGATTCAAACGTTCCGCCAAAATATAAGAACGGCGCAAAGATACTAAGGGAGTTTGTTGCGGATATGTCACAACGCCATCCCTCGTTTATCTTTCCCATAGGCGGCGGGATGCTGCTGGTGAAAAAGAGTTA
The DNA here is from genome assembly GCA_031278965.1 of Deferribacteraceae bacterium. Classification (GTDB taxonomy): domain Bacteria; phylum Chrysiogenota; class Deferribacteres; order Deferribacterales; family JAISNW01; genus JAISNW01. The sequence continues at coordinate 10,567 of JAITJJ010000187.1, read as the reverse complement.
GGCATCCGCAGGGGGAGGGGATGTTGACTAAGAAGTTTAGCATTCTATATTTATAATAAGAGGAGACGGCATGGGGAAAACTAAAACCAGATATGTCTGCTCTGCTTGCGGTTCTGTCTCTCCGAAATGGCTGGGAAAGTGCCCGGACTGCGGAGGGTGGAATACCTTCGCTGAAGAGCTTGAAGCAAAAGAGAGCGTCAATCCCGTAGCAAGAGGGAGTAATCAGAAGCCCGTTAAACTTAGGGATATAACAGGGCTTGAGACCCTGCGTTACATCACCGGAATAGGGGAACTTGACCTTGTTTTAGGCGGCGGGGTGGTTAAAGGTTCTGTGGTGCTGGTCGGAGGCGAACCCGGCATCGGAAAATCCACAATTATGCTCCAGATTGCCGGAGTGCTTGGAAACTCCGGAAAGCGTCTTATATATATATCGGGCGAAGAATCAGCAGAGCAGATAAAAATGCGCTCCGACCGTCTTAACCTGGAGAGCGGAAATATTGATCTTTTAACCACCAGCTCTTTTGAGGATCTTTTAATTTATGCAGAGGGCGGGTATGATTTCATAATAGTTGATTCTGTCCAGACCGTAACAAGCGCCGAGCTTTCTTCCGCAGGCGGAACGGTGGGGCAGGTGCGCCATATAACATACCGGCTTGTAGAACTCGCCAAAACCAGGGGAATAACGGTTTTTATAGTGGGACAGGTCACAAAAGACGGCGCTATCGCAGGACCTAAAGTCTTGGAACACCTTGTGGACACAGTCCTCTATTTTGAAGGTGACTATGCACGGGGGTTGAGGCTTTTAAGAACCGTAAAAAACAGGTTCGGCTCCACCGGGGAAGTGGGGCTCTTTGAAATGAGCGAAAACGGCCTCAAAGAGGTGACGGGAGATCTCTTTATCTCACGGGGCGGCGAGGATACCGCGGGGCAGGCGATAGCCCCCGTAATGGAAGGAAGTCGCACCTTTCTTGTGGAAATTCAAGCCCTTGCTTCCCCAACCTTTTTCCCCATTCCGAAACGCTCCTCCAACGGTTTTGATATAAACCGTTTGCAGATGATAGCGGCAGTTCTTGAAAAGCGTGGCGGTCTTGGCTTTTTTAATGCGGATATATATCTGAATGTGGCGGGGGGGCTGCGGATAACAGAAACCTCCGCGGACGCCGCCGTTGCCGCGGCGCTGGCAAGCTCCGCATCAAATATTATTCTTCCGGCGGATACTGTTTTTATCGGCGAGATCGGGCTTTCTGGCGCAATACGCCCAGTATCGAACCTTTCCATGCGTCTGAACGAGGCGGTGCGGTTAGGTGCAAAACGTCTCTGTACCCCTGCGGAGATTAAGAGCGATAAATTGGAGATAATAAAGATAACGGATATAAAAGCCCTGATTAAGCTGATAAATAGCTGGAGGGCGTTCTAGCCCTCCAGCAAGTGATGCAGACTGCCGCTTTATTTAATATCTTTGCGGCAGGTCGCTCTCAAGCACCGGTCCTTTTATGTGCCCTCTCTGACCGAAAAAGAACACAAACTTATTGCCCGCGGCATCTTCCGCCCTCACCAGATAAACGTTAAAGCCCTTTGGGGTTGCAAAAGATTCAATCTCCCCGAAGGTATAACCTATGTAATTTGGTATAAGGGTGTTTTCAAGAACCGCTTTTGCATCTTCAGCAGTAAAAGCGTTTACATCCGCTCCAATTCCGCCTTCTCCGCCTTTATAAGTTCCGTTTGGACCGGGGCAGCCGCCGTGTCCGCCGTCCCTTCCCCAATGACCCCAAGCAAAAGCGCTTACGGAAATGATGATTAGAGACATAGTAAATATTGAGATAAAAAATCTTTTCATTTTAACTCCTCCGATATTATTAAACTAGATAACCCAACCCACTCTTTAGTTCACTCTTTTTTTACGGCGGCAAAAAAAGACGGTCAGAAAGCAATATTCCGTCAATATTCTTTCTTCGAAAAATCCATCCAGGCGAGCAGCATTACTATTGCCCCGTAAATCACAGTATAAATCGGGAGAGTCACGATGCTTGAAATGGGAATCGGCGCATCGTAAAGAACGGCGTGTCCAAAGTCATACCTCCCGTAATTCGGCATCAGGTAATAAAAAAGATTCCCCACAATCTGAGAGAGGATATTATCTGTGGTGCGGGTGGAGAGATACCAGAGCGTTTCCACAGAAGTGCAGAAAAACCATGCAAGAAGGCTTGCCAATATCCCCCCCACCATACTGTTTAAAAGGAGAGCAAAAAAGAGCGACCAGAAGATAATCAAAATTTGCAGAAGCCACAAACCTATTACATATATAAGGATTGATTTTAACGAACCTATCCTCAGCACCGCAAGGAGCATTCCCGATACGGCGCAATAAAGGGTGGTTATAAACCAGAAACCAAAAAGCTTCCCCAAAAGATACTGCCAGTTCTGCACTGGGCGGGAGAGGATAACAAGCATTATCTTCCCGTCCAGTTCACGGCGTGTGGCAATATTGACATAAAGAACGGATATGGCAATCACAGCAATGCTTAAAACCATTAAAACTGTAGCGGAGTATGAAGATTCCGCTCCGAAAAGGGTTACGCTTTTTATGAAAATCCCCAGCGGAACACTCGCAACCATAAGAGCAAGCACAACAAATATAAAATTGTCACGGATAGCCTCAACAGCCGTATATTTTGCTATGGTAAATATTATTTTCACTTTGCTATCTCCTTAAGAAACGCTTTTTCAAGGTCAGCAACTTCATTCTTCTCCTTGAAACCGGACGGAGTTCCGCTGAACAGCAACTCTCCCTTATTGATAACCCCAAGATGAGTGCACATAGTGTCTATGTCATGCAGAATGTGGGTGGAGAGAAAAACAGTATGCCCCTGTTCGTGCGCCTCAATAAGGGCGGATTTAAACTGGGCCCGCGCAAGCGGATCAAGCCCGGACATCGGCTCATCAAATATAAGGAGTTTTGCAGGGGTGGAAAGAACCTGTATAAGCCCAAGTTTTTGTGCGGTTCCTTTTGAGTAAGTGCGGCACTTTTTATTGAGGAGAGCGGGTTCAAACGCAAGTTTTTCCGCCAGCGCCAAGGTCTTATCTCTGTCAATACCTGCATCATGCAACGAATTCATAAACGATATATACTCCCACCCCGTTAAAAAGTGATGGGGAGTAAAAAGCTCCGGGAGGAAAACAAAGTTTCGTCTGTAATCTTTTCGCCCCCACTCTATCCCGCAGACAGTGATATTTCCAGAAAACTTTTTTATAAGCCCAGTAACGGTTTTTATAATGGTGGTTTTTCCCGCTCCGTTTAAGCCGATCAAGCCGTAAACCGAACCTACGGGCACCTCAAAAGAAACATCTTTTACCGCTAAATTTTTCTTATATGCTTTGCTAAGATTTTCAACCTTTATCATAGTTTACCCAAATAATGTGTTTAGGAAGGGCGCACCTCTTTTGCCCGCCGTTTCCTATTTTATACAATAAAATACTTTTATATTTCAAGAAATTTTTTCTCCTTTGGCTGCCACCCTTCAAGCTTTCCGTGCTCCAAATCAAAATACCATCCGTGAACTGCAAGCTCGCTTTTTGCTATGCGTTCATTTATCCATGGGAAGGTAAGGAGGTTGCCTAGAGAGATTAAAACAGCTTCCTTTTCACAGGCGCGGACAAGCTCTTCCTCGCTGTCATACTCTTCAATTTTAACCCTGAGGAGTGCTCCAGAGGCGATACTCAACCAAGAGGGGAGGAATTCGCCTGAGGAGTGCGGGGAGATGAGGGCGTGTATCCCGCCGCAGCGGGAGTGTCCCAAAACTATAATATCACGGACGTTGAGAGTTTGAACAGAGTATTCGATGGCAGCGCTTATTCCATGAAAACTTGTGTCTTTTACAAAAGGCGGCACAAGGTTGGCAACATTTCTGATGACGAAAATATCCCCTGGATCAGTTCCGAAGAGGATGGCAGGGTCAACCCTTGAATCGCTGCAGGCAATGATAAGGGTTTTCGGCGATTGTTTCGAAAAGATATCTTCCCCGTTATTTTGAGACTTTTGAAACCACTCACTCTTAAATCTATTGAAACCTTCTATATATGATGAAATCTCTTTACTGCCCATCCTCTCTCCAAAAGCATAACGCCAGTTTAACATAAAAGTGAAAGGGATTCAATATGTTTTGCGGCGCAGGTTCCAAGTCGCAGGGCAAATAAGCATTCGAGAAGGCTAAGACATAGATTTCCCCCATAAGGGGAAAAATCGGGGGAGGGGCAGAAGTTTAAGAACGCGTATAATTCCCTCTATCTCATCCCACTTTTGAGATTGTTGATGTTTTCCGGAGGTTTGAATTGCCGTATGTAGGTTCCAAATGTCCGGTTTGGATTAAAAAATCATTTATCATGCGGGAGTTGGTGGCATACAGCACTCGCAGGGAAAGATTTTCCGCCTGTATCCGGGTAATGAGCGTTACAAGGCTTTGACAGAGTTCATCAAGCTCCTCGCCGTACGGGGTATCTTTGGCATAGTCTATAACCTATGCTATGGAGAGTTTATCCTTTCCCTTCTGCCTGGCGATCTGCACCAAGAGGAGATTTCTTGCCTCCACCTGAATATGCTCCCGCCGCAAAAGCTCTTCCTTGTACCTCGTAAGTTCCGCGGTTCTGCCCACAGACCAACTGACTATGGCTTGCTTTTCAAGCTCAATATTTTCACGAATCTCGGAATACAAGGATACCTGAGATTTCAATACTTCCACAAGATGTTTTAAACTTTCCATAGGAACACCTCCCGTGCTTATTTCTATTTTATATTAGGCTAAAGGAGGCAGTTTCAGACAGGAGTCTAAGCAAGCCCCGCCGCATCGTTTAAGAGCTTTTGAACAATATCCTTGCCGCTTACGGAGTAAGTTCCGTTCCCAATCTTTGCTTTAAGCTCTTTAACCAATCCTTCGCGCACATCAGGGGTTTCCTTGAGTGCAAGGGCTATATCGGCTGCTTCTTTGGCTTTTGAGGAGAGAGAGACGCTGTCGGCGGGAACACCGCCTTTTTTTAAAGCTCCGCGTTTTTCGCTCCGCTTGCTCTCAGCTGTCTCGCTCTTTTCAGCAGTAATAAACTGCCGTTCTCCAATCCTCATTTGTTAGACTCCCAAGATTCCAAAAGGTATATTCAAAAAAAACGCATATAACCTTCTTATCTTATCGGCCTAACCTTACCAAACTTTAGCTTTTTTTTCAATAAAAAACTTTTTTTGTAAGGATAACGAATCCTTGCCTCATACTCCTGCCGCTTTATCATCTGCCATAAATCTTTCCTTCAGCTGTTTATACAGCAGTTCCCCAAGCCCGCCGGAGGATGCTCTGGCGATGCTTACGCTATATTCGCTGTCCAGCATCTCCCTGAAAATTTTTTCCCCCCGGCTCTTTTTCACAAGTCCGGAATCTATCTCTGAAGCGCGCATAGATTTTAATATCTGCTCCACAAAAAGAGCCTCAAAATCCTGGCATACGCTTTTAAGGCGCTCGTCCTCGCTGACCGCCGTTTTAACTGAGCGCGCATGGCTTGCTGATATGGCGGAAACAGATCTTATATCGTTAATCATCATACCGCCTCTCTTATATCACTTCCAAACCGGCGTGAAGAGCGCCCGCAGCCTTGATTGCCTGCAAGATGGATATTAGATCCCTAGGGCTTACTCCAATGGCATTGAGAGCTTTCACAAGGTCGCTCACCGTCACCCCTTCCGGCACCACCATTAATTTTGCTTTCTCTTCCGCCACTTCAATTTCAGGGTTTTGGGTTACAACTGTTTCCCCGCCGCTGAAGGCTCCTGGCTGGCTGACCTCAATGCTGTTTGTAATGGTAACCGTGAGGTTGCCGTGGGAAACCGCCACCGTGCTAATCCGCACGTCGCTTCCGATCACTATGGTTCCCGTCCGCTCGTCCACTATCACCTTTGCCAAAAGTTCCGGTTCTATCTCAAGATTTAGTATGGCATTAAGAAAATCATAATAGCTGGTTGTAAATTCTCCCGGTATATCCACCCGAATATTGGAAGGGGAGCTTATAACAGCTATCTCTGAGCCCATAAAGCTATTTATGGCGCTTTTTGCCTGCACCACATTGGCAAGGGAATAATTGTTAAAATAGAGGTTGAAGTGGTCTGACTGCATATTAAAAGGAATCTCTTTTTCCACCGTACCGCCGTTTGGGATACGCCCTGCCGTGGGGTGATTTTTGGTGAAACTTGCCCCTCCCGTGCTGATATTTAAGCCTCCCACAGAGATCGGACCTTGCGCCAGAGCATAAATCTGCCCGTTGGTAGCGGAAAGCGGAGTGAGAAGGAGGGTGCCGCCTTCAAGACTCTTGGCATCCCCAATGGAGGAGAGGGTAACATCCAAAGGCTGCCCAATCTTTGCAAACGGAGGGAGTTTAGCCGTTACCATAACCGCAGCTACATTTTTTACCTTTGTTTGGGATTGATCCACCGCTATTCCCAACCGCTCCAACATATTTACAAGGGATTGAATCGTAAACTTGGTTTGATCCTTATCACCGGTGCCGTTTAACCCAACCACCAGACCGTAGCCGAAAAGTTGGTTTTCGCGTATCCCCTCAACGGAGGCGACATCCCGAATTTTAATCACTGCAAGTGCTTCTGCGGCAAAAAGGACAAACAATAGTATTGCTGTTTTTTTCATATATTCCTCGTTTTAAAACGGCCAGATCCAATCAATGAATGTTGCAAGCCACCCTTTTCTGTTGGCATCGGTAATAACTCCGTCTCCGTAATAACTGATCTGCGCATCCGCTATGGCGGATGAGAGGACGGTATTTGTGGCGTCTATATCTTTTTGGCGGATTATTCCGCGGATCTTTATGGTCTGCTTCTCCTGATCCACCACAATCTCCCTCTGCCCCTCAATTACCAGATTGCCTGACGGGAGAACCTCAACAATTCTTGCGGCAATGGTGGCGGAGATACTGTCCGAACGCTGCTTGCTCCCTTTTCCTGAAAAACTGTTGGTGGTGTTTGCGCCTATGGTAGGATTAAATTCCCTGCCGCTGTTGAGAAAATCTTTCATACCCAGGTTAAGGGGAAGCCCCAGCATGGCGGTTACGCTTGCATCATAGCTTGATTCTCTGTCAGTGCTTGTATTGTTGGAATTCTTTGCCGACGCGGTTTCGACTATCTTCACGATCACAACATCGCCAATAAGGCGGGCGCGGTAATCAAGGAAGATTGTGCCGTGACTCCCCACATCCACCCAGAGGGAAGGGGTAGGTTTTGCCGCAACCTGCGCCCTGTCGTATTCCTCAAGCCTATCCTTATAGCTTTCGGTTGGAAGGGTTGTTGCTATCTCTTTCCCGCCGCACCCTAAAATAAAATAGGATAGGATTGCGGCAAAGACGAAGAAAACAGATTTTTTTTCCATAGGAGCTCACCTCGCTTGGATAATTAGCAAAGAGTGTGCCAAAAAACATGTTTGGAAAGGCGGAAGTCAGATCGCTGAATACTTTAAAGTTGAGTTTAAGCAGTCTGAAAGGGCAAACCCCTCTCTGATACTGTCAGAGCATCTTTTTTATCTCACTATTTGCCGCATTGACGGAGTATACTACCGGAAGGAGGTTTTTTAGAACGTCAGGCAATACTCCCCGCTTCATTAATATACATTTGGGCGGGCGTTTGACAGCCGCAAGGGATTTAATAAAAACCGCAAGAGCGGGCGAATCTTCCGCCTCAACAAACACCGCGGAAAACGCCTTTTCACGCAAAAAATCTCCGTCTATATCAGCGCTCCCCGCAAAAGCCGCAACCTCCGCTCCAAGCGATTTTAATTTTTTTACAAGAATTTTCTGAAATTCTGTTTTAGAGATTACCACTATATTCTCCCCTTTAAGCCGAAAGGTTTGTTTGGGAGACTCCGCGGCTTTCAAAGGGATATTTAGAATAAAAGTTCCGCCGTTAATATTAAATTCACCCCTTAAACCCTCCAAAATATGGTGAATAGCAGCATTAAAGAGGCCAAGGCTCTGTTCTGTCGGGGTGGGCGTCGTTTCAAAACGGATTACAACGCCTTCGGCGGAGAGTTCCGCCGACAGAATTATGCTTTTCCGTGAAGCGGTGTTCCGCGTCTCCTGCAATATCAGTGAGACGAGAATATCCGCCGCTTCTTCCGTCTTATAGGCATCCCCGTAAAATAAAGAAGGGAGGGTTACGGGATAATCCAGATAAAAGAGTACCCCGTTTTTCTCGGCAAAAGCCGCATTTTTCCTCATGATCTTTGAAAGAACCCTGTTAAGATCAAAGGGAGGCGGGTTAACTTCCGTATTAACTTCCGAACTATTCCGGCTAATCTCCGCCCCCCCCTCCGGTTCAGTCTCCGCTCAATTCAGATTCCTGCCGTTTATGGTAATTCAATCCAAGCAGATTGACCTTTTCCGCAAGGAGCGCAAAGATGCCGCGATACCCCCTGCCAACAGGGACTCCATCTTTAGCCAGCCTATCCGCCGCATCCGCAAAATGCTCCAACGGAAGTTGAACCATCCTATAAATTACAGCGTTTGTGAGAACCGTAAAAACCAAGAGGGCGAAAAAGAACGCCGCCGTATGGAAAATCAGAATATCTATGGCGGCACCCCCCGCCTGTCTCGGAAAAAAACCGTAAACTGCAAAGATTGCCCTATCATTCAAATCTTTAAATATTGCGGAGGCTTGCAGAGTATCTCTGTCAACAACTGATATCAGTCCGTCTTCATCTCCCGCGAGTCTGTTCCAATCGGCAATTACATCCGGATCGTCACTATAAAACAGCTCTGTTTCAAGAACCCTTTCTGCCGGGAGCTTAAAATCATACGGAAGCGGTGAAAGAGCCATGATGCGTCCGATAATACCATCCGGCAAGTTACCGCCCGGGATATAGCCTGTATATCCGCCGCCTTTGGGAAGTATCGGGAAAGACGCCGCAAGCATGGTTTCACCTTTCACCCTTACAAACCCATAAACTGCGGTGCGCTCTACATTGGTGAAAGCCCTGTATTTCCATATTTCAAAAAAAATTTCATCGCTGACCTGCGAAAAGGGCTCGCCCTCCGTATGGGCGGTATACACGGGAATCCCCTCTTCATCCAGCCAGATAAGAATACTGATATTCAGCGGCGAAAGGGCATCGTTTACTTTTTTAAGGAAATCTCCATAGTCCGGCTTACCGAAGGGATAGCCCTCTTCAAACTGCCGGACGCTTTCATAAAATATGGCGGGAACGGCTGAACTAAGGTTCTTTACAGCTCTGATTATCAATTTTCCCGCCCTGCGCTCCGCATCGTTGAAACGGGCTACCGTAAATATAGCGGAAACCGTGTATAAAGCCGAAGCGGTGAAAGCCGCGGATATAATGATTAAGAGAATTAGCAAATATCTCAGGCGATTATTATGAAATATTTTTTTATTCTCCATAACACCCGCCGACAAGGTTTTACATGCGGCTTCCGGGTTTTATGGGGGTGCTTCCGGCTTTGCACAGCGGACAGTCTTGAGGTTCCCAAATTTCTATATTGACCGCCCCCAGAGAAAGGAAAGGGATGTCGAAAATCTTTGCCCCGCCGGTTCTATCAATCATAGAAACCACCGCAACCGCAACCGCACCGTTCTCTTGAACAGCGGCAGTGCACTCTTTGGTGGATTTCCCCGTGGTTACCACATCTTCAGCTATTATTACCTTTTCCCCTACTTCAACGCTGAAACCGCGCCTTAGACACATTGCCCCGTTTACCCGTTCTGTAAATATAGACCTTTTCCCTAACTGACGGGCAAGCTCATAGCCAAACCGTATTCCGCCAATGGCGGGGCTTACCACTAAGGAAAATTGAATTTCGTTTAACATTTTTACCAGAGGCGCCACAGCGTTGGCGGCGGCGGACGGATTCATCATAACTAGCTCTGACTGAAGGTATCTGTCCGAGTGTTTGCCGGAGGATAAAAGGAAGTGCCCGGTGAGGAGCGCATTATTTTCCTCATAGATTTTTATTATATTGCTCATGCCCTCTCCTCTAAAGCCAGGCGAAACTCTTCAACTGCTCTTGAAGGATCCGGCGAGCGCGTTATGGGGCGCCCCACCACAATATAATCCGCTCCCGCCTGAACTGCGTCCTGCGGAGTGACCGCCCGTTTCTGATCATCCCAAGAACCGCTGTTTAAACGAATCCCCGGCGTAACTGTTATAAAGTCCTTTCCGCATAGTTTTTTTATATCACGGCTCTCTCTGGCGGAAGAAACCACCCCGTCCAACCGGGCGTCTTTGGCGAACTTAGCTAGCTTCAACACATATCCCAGAGGAGAGGACGATATTCCGTAATCCTCCAGGTAATCTTCAGAGAGGGATGTTAAAAGGGTTACGCCTATTATTTTAGGTGATGTCCCGCTCTTTGCCGAATACTCCTGAGCGGCATCCGCACAGGCGGCAAGCATCTGCTTCCCCCCCTGTATATGGATGTCTATTATGTCCGCCCCATATCTCAGGGAAGCGAGGAGGGCGCCTCTTACGGTATTCGGTATATCATGGAGCTTAAGATCAAGAAAAACTTTTTTCCC
>JAITJJ010000093.1 GCA_031278965.1 Deferribacteraceae bacterium | reverse complement strand
TCTCTCCATCCAAGGCTTCCGCCCTGTAGACCACGCTGACGCTGCGGATATCCCGCCCGTCTCCGGCTTTCTCCAAAATCCACTCTATATATCTTACATTATTTACATGCCCGTTTCTGTCAATATCGGTTTTGCGGACGGTAAAGGATGCGGTTTCAGGAGCGTCCTGAAAAACCGGCAGCTTCCAGTTAAGCTCATCTATGGCTTTTTCCGTTTGCGGCGGGGTAAGCTCTTCAGTCATCTTTTGAGGAATGGATATAGCCTTGCGGGAGTTGATATCAAAAACCGTCCACTCAGAAACGGCGCAGGCAAACGGTTTGCCGTTTGCCGTAACTTGAAAATCCCTGCGGAAAAAGAGCCTGTTGACCCCAAGGGGCCAAGTTTTAACCGTAACGGTTTCACCCTCTGCGGGCAAATCCCCCGTAATCCTCACCTCAAAGCGGAGAAGAACCCAAGTGATCCCGTTTTTCAGCATATCCCGAACCGAGTACCCGAGTGCCACCGCGTGATGATTCGCTGTTTCCTCAAGGAAAGTGCATAGAGAGGAAAATGTCAGCCGGCTGTTCTCATCTGTTTCATAAAGACGTATCTTATAATCGGCAAAATAAACCCATCTATTTTCCAAAATATACTCCTAAAAAGATAACTCGTATTAAAGGGAATATGACTTCCCGCCGCCCGACTTAAAGGCAACCTTTAGGTTATAGTTGGATTTAAGAAGATTTTCAAGGGAAAAACATTGCAGCCAAACGCAAAAATAGGGCGATACTCACTTTTTAAATATTTTTGTAATTTGTAAGTAAAATTTTTTATTCCTTCTTGTCTTTTTCATATTGAAATAATATTATGTATTTAAGAGGATTTAATTATGGTTAATGTTGAAGAAATTGTTAGGCATAGAACCGAGAAGAGCAGACTTCCTTATCCGTTCAAGCGTTTTCTGGTATGGCTTATGCGTCATCTGTTGCATGAAAAGCGTTTAAGTGAGTTTGCGGCAAAGTATCCGAGTTTACGCGGTTTGGATTGCATCGATCAGATCCTCTCTTTTTGCGGTTTCCGCTGTGAGATGGATATATCCGAGTTAGAGAATATTCCGCCTTACGGGGCGGCGCTCATAATCTCCAACCATCCGATAGGCTCTCTTGACGGGCTTGCTCTCCTTAAAATGGTGTCCTCTGTCCGGCCGGATGCAAAGATAGTGGTCAACCGCATCCTTTCATACTTAAAACCGTTGGAAAACCTCTTTATATGCATCGACAATATGGGGGCAAAGGCGAACCGCCGCCAGATAAAAAATATGCAGGAGCATCTGCTGAAGGGAGGAGTTCTGATAATATTTCCGTCAGGAGAGGTTTCCCGCTTATCCCCGAAAGGGATTCGCGACGGGAAGTGGAGCAGCGGGTTTGTCCGCTTGGCAGCCCGCATGCGCGCATCAATAGTGCCCGTATATATGCAGGGGAAAAACAGCTTTTCATTCTATCTCCTGTCTCTGATATATAAGCCCGCTTCCACCTATACCCTTGTGCATGAAATGTTTAAACAGCAGGGAAAGTTGGTGCGTATACATATAGGGAGATGTATTCCGCACGAAAACTGGTTTAATCCAAAGGAAAGCCCCGCAAAAACCGCCAAGCTTTTTAAGCGTCATATCTATAAGATAGGCAAAGGGAAAAAGGGGTGCATTAAAGGAGAAAAACCAATAGCCCTTCCGGCGGATCGCCTTTCCCTTAAAACCGCATTGGAGGGTTGTCAGGTTCTGGGAAAAACTTCAGACGATAAATTAATACTCTTATACCGCCGTTCTGAAAACGAAAGTTTTTCGCCAATTTTGCATGAATTGGGGCGGCTGCGGGAAATCTCCTTCCGTGCGGTAGGGGAAGGAAGCGGTCAGCGCCTTGACCTTGATATGTTTGACGACTACTACTGCCATATAGTTCTGTGGAATCCTAAACGCCTTGAAATTGTCGGGGCATACCGTCTTATCCCCACCGCGGAGCAGATAAGGATCGGCGGAATTGAGAGTTTATACAGTTCCGGCTTGTTTACTTTTATGGAAGGGATGCTGCCGATATTGAAGAACGGGGTGGAATTAGGGCGGAGCTTTATTCAGCCTACCTATTGGGGGAAACGGGGGCTTGACTACCTATGGCTTGGCATAGGCGCTTATCTGGCGAGCACTCCGCAATGCCGCTATCTTTTCGGTCCTGTTTCAATCTCCGCAAACATCCCGTCTCTCGCACGGGATCTGCTGATCTCGTTTTACAGGCAATATTTTGCCCCGAAACAACCGCTTGCCGTCTCAAAAAACCCTTATCCTTTCTCTCCGCCGCAGGTAAAAAGTTTTTTTAGCGGCAATGATTCTCAAAAAGATTTTCAACGCCTTAAAAGCGCGTTAAGCAATATGAATACTGCTGTCCCGATGCTTTATAGGCAGTATTCGGAGCTTTGCGAGGATGGAGGGGTGCTGTTTGCGGATTTCGGAGTTGATCCAAATTTCAGCAGCTGTGTTGACGGTTTGGTGGTGGTGGATACATCCATGCTAACTCCTTCACGCTATCAGCGGTATATTGCGCCGAATGTAAAGGGCTAGAAAGTGTTTAATTCCCCTCTATGGATGCGCCTTTGGCTAATAACTCGAGCTTCCGTGAGATTATAGCGTATAAGTTTTGGATATCAGAAATGATAAGGGTTTTATTAAGAAAGTAGTTGACAGGGATAGTTATTTGCGATCTAATTATAGCGTGGATAATATAAAGCGGATAAAAAAGCCGATTAGGCGTGTTCAACGGATTAAGGGAGTTGATTATGTTTATGAGGACACTTCGTATTGGGATA
>JAITJJ010000050.1 GCA_031278965.1 Deferribacteraceae bacterium | reverse complement strand
TATAAGTCCGCTTCGTCAAGATAGTAAGATATACTCACCGGTATTGACTTGTTAAAGGTCAGAGAGTTCTGGCTTACTATAGAGAAAAAAACATCTTCGTCGGTTATGCTCTCATTGTCCGCTTCTCCGTATTTAAGCATCATCCGCACGTCCCTTAAAAACAGACGCTCAAAGGCTTGAACCTCCATAAACTTGTCTCCGGAGCGCGTCATATGCTCCGATACCGCGAGAACCCCGTCAAGGATTGAGTATGAACCTATAAGGATCACTGAAGATATGGCAAGGGCGATTAAAACCTCCAGCAGCGTGAAGGCAAGTCTAATTTCTTTCAAAGTATTCATAGATTACAGCGGCGTCGTTACTCTTAACGGTCAATATGACGCTTGTTACACCGGGCAGCAGGGTGGGGGTTCTCTGAACTTCATAGGTGATCTTCCCCTTCCCTTTTACTTCTTCCGAAGGTTCCCACGACGAGCGCGGATAGTGCAGGGAGAGCGCCACCCGCTCAAAAGCTCTGTCGGAAACAAAATCTTTTTCTCTCCCGTAGGTCGCCATAAAGATAGATTGATTCACAAGGCTGTATACCCCAAGCATAGCCACCGCTAGAACCGAGATGGCAACGATCACCTCAATAAGGGTAAAAGCGGCGCTTAGAGAGGGTTTTACTCTATAATTCATTACTCTGTCTCCCGCCTGAACACCGTCATAAGGAGAGGCTTGGAAGTGATTAAAACCTTCCTGTCGGTTTCAAGCTCAAAGTAATCGCATATTCCGTCGGGGTAAACATTTATATGATATTCCAAACCTATGGTATTTTCCTCGTTGATTCGGGCGGAGAGAATACTTTTAACGTTAGGGATGCTTACGCGTTCCCCGCTGTATTTCTCCATATTTGCCGTGCCTTTGAACCCTATGATAGTTATGGGCACCCCTTCTTCTCTAGCATATTGAAGATGCTCCTCCAAAAGCTCTTTAAAAAAAGCGCTCTGGATATCTCCCTTTGCTGCGCGCTCCCCCAATTTCGGTGCTGCAAAGCTCATCGCTATCCCCAATATAGCTAATACGATAAGCAGTTCTATTAGTGTGAAAGCAAAACCTCTTCCCCTTTTCACAACTACTCCTCCACTACTTTTTCAAAGAGAAGGGCTGAAAGTACGGTAAAGATTAGGTCATAAACGAATATTAATCTTAGCCACTTCCCTAAACTTCCTAAACTTTCTCCGTCCTGAAAACCGTTGGTAAGTTGCACCGCCGCAAGGATCAGCGGTATGGATATGGGGAGGAGGAGGAGAGGGAGGAGTATCTCCCTGGTTCCAGAGCGGGCGGCGATTAGGGAAAAAAGGGTGCCCAAAAGCACAAAACCATAGGTCGCCCCCAAGATGACCGCCGCCATCCAGACAGAGGAGAGGATACGCACATCATATAAAACCGCAAAGAGTGGGATCATAATAATCTGCATAAAGATAATTATAATAAAATTTGAAGCGAATTTCCCGAAAAAAACCGCATTGCGCGGAATCCCTGCAATGAGTGAGGCTTCCAGATTCCCCCCGTTTATCTCCAGTTGCATGGAGCGGCTTAAACCCAAAAGCCCTGAAAAAACGACTGCCATCCAATAAGCACCGCTGCCTGCTTTCTGCAGATCCGCTTCTCCCGGATCAAAGATAAAACTGAAAACCACCACCGTTAGGAGCGAAAATACCAACATAGAGCTTATGATCTCCTTTGTGTTATACTCAAGGCGGAGATCCTTTAAAGTAAGGACAAGAGAGTATTTTAAGGTTTTCATAGCTATTGCATCAACGCCCTGAGCATCCCGCAAAAAACCGTTCCCGCAGTTTCCGCCTTTAATATGCCGGAAAATGGGGTGACTGACGTAAATCCCTTCTGTTTCAGTGTATCAAGTTCCGAAGGGGTAAAACCGCCCTCCGCTCCGATTATAAATTGCACTTTCCCGCCGATTTTGGGTATTGCTCTGTTATTACCGCGGCCGTAAAAGAGGATATTATCCCCCTCTATCGCATTAAGCTCTTTTATTGAAACCGTCTCCGAAATTTCCGCTATAAATTCGCTTTCGCTTACCAGAGCGGCGTTTGCGGCTATCTGGCGGTATCTCTCCAGGGTTTTCTCCGGCAGAGCGTTTATGCTCCGCTCGCTTATTACAGGGATAATCTTTGTTGCTCCGAGCTCCGCATACTTTTCTATAACGCTGTCCATATAGCCGCGCTTAAGGATACATTGGCACGCCGCAAGAGTGTAGGCAGGAGGGGTAACGCCCCGTCCGCCCTCTATTCTGGAAACCCCTTTCAGCTTATCTGTCAGGCGGCAGGTGTATAAAGTTTCAGGGGTTAACAGTTCAAAAAGCTCCCCTTCCTTGAAACGGAGAACATCTGCAAGGCGGCGGCGCACTTCCGGCGCAAGGTGTATATTTTCCCCCGATATTTTAGGCTTATCCGAATATAGCCTTTTCAGTCCAGACATGGAAGGCTGTAAAAATCAAAGTTGCCGCTCTTTTCATCAATAAGCATGGTTGTCAGGGAATAGCCGTAAACACAGCCGGTATCAATGTCTATGGCGGTAAGCTCTCCGTTGTCGTCATATATATGGTATGGCGCATTGGGTGGGATATCAAGGTTCAGGGCTGAAACAGGGGTATGCCCGAAAACCTGTATATAACCGTTATACTTCTTCTTATTCTGAACCGCCCTCCTCTCCCAGATAAAGGGAGCGCAGCGCATCTGTTCATGGAGGGGGTATAATTTAATCTGATTGTCAACGGGGGCATCCACGTTATATATCCCCGCATGGGTGAGGAGGAATACCTTTTCACCCGCCGCCACCTCGTAATAGAGCTCCATATTGTTGAAAAACGGGAGATACCCCATCAAAGCCTCTTCATAGTGATCCGATCCGCTGAAACCGGTAAAGGATTCCAAAGTTACATCACCGCCGTTGGCAAGCCAGTGGTGAAACGAATAGCGGTTGTCTTTATATAGGTAGGAGAGCATCATGTCTTCATGATTGCCTAATAACAACTTTACCCCAATCCGCTTTGAAAGGGAGATGATAAGATCCGCCACCTCTTTTGAGCCTTTGCCGCGATCAATAATATCGCCTAAAAAATACCATGTGCTTAGTTTATGCTCTCTCAGCAGATTGTTCGCGGTGAGCAGAAGGGTATTTATGCAACCGTGCACGTCTCCCGTAATGGCAATCATCCTTCCGCCTTCAGCCGAATTCCCGACCACTCTTTTGAATGAAGCACTTCATCCGGTTGATAACCGTGTGTATCTATAGAGGAGATAAAAGTGTTCCCTTCTTTTTTTAATATTCCGGAGTATATTATATACTTTGGGTGCAAAGTTAAGATATAAGGGTGAATCTCTTTTAAGGCTGACGTAATAATATTTGCCACTACCAGATATGGTTTCAGGGTTGGTTTAACCGAAGTGACACTCCCCGCCCAGAGAAAGACATTTTCGCAACAGTTTGCGTCAACATTCTCTTTGGCGTTTTTCAGCGCCCTGACATCATTATCGCAGGCATAAACGGCTTTATAGCCGAGCTTGGACGCCATAATGGAGAGGATGGCGCTTCCTGTTCCTATCTCAAGCATAATAGCCGCCTTCGCCACTTTTTCCAAAAGGCGCGCCGCAAGTTTGGTTGTGGGATGGCTGCCGGTTCCAAAAGCCAGAGACGGGTTGATAAAGACGGGTATCCGACCGTCATCAAAAAACTTTTCCTTAAAACAATAATACACCTTCTCCGTCAGCCACCCTTCTTCTATATAATTCTGCCATAGGTTTTCCCACCCGCTGTCATCAACCGTCTTTTTTTCAAAAACTATATCTTTGGCAGCAAGGAGGGGATCAAGCGAAATTTCAGCGTATAAAAGCCAGCTGGTTTTGCGTCCGAACTTTTCTTCAGCTATCTGAACGGAGAGCTCTTCAAGTTCCCTCCTTAAATGTTCGCTCATGCTGTAAATCCGATATTCCTGCAACAAATAACACCTATGCAAATGTCTTCCAATTGTACATGTTATCACATAATTCAATAATTCCAAAGAATAAAAAGAGGCGTCAAAAAAATACTCAGATTTCACTGTTTAGAAAGCGAGGATGCCAAAGGTCAAGCATTTTCTTAACCTTTGGCGGGCGGTAACTACGCGTTCAATCTCTTCTCTATGGCGTCCAAGCTCGGCTATAAAGCCGTT
>JAITJJ010000156.1 GCA_031278965.1 Deferribacteraceae bacterium | reverse complement strand
AACACCTGCTCTAATTAAGCCGTCAACCTCGTCAAAAACTTTGCCAAAGCTGCCTTCAAGCTTGATTATCTGCTGAAAAACGGGGACAAAAACCTCTTTTATAAGGCTCTTTCCCCCCTTAAATTCAACAACGACAACTTTTTTACCTCCCGTTCCACCCTTCATAGGGTTCATATTTATGGAGGAGCCCGAATAGCGAAAGTGTTCTTTCCCGCCTATGGTCATGGCGGTGTGGATATGACCTAATGCAAAGTAATCCACCCTTTGGGCAATGCCGTCAAGGTTTATGCTTTCCTCCCTGAGTCCCTCATATTTGCTGTGCCAGTTGTTCTCTAACCCTGTTGCGCTCTGATGACCGACGGCTATTATTGGAACTTTTTCCCCATAAATTGAAAAAAGCTCCGTCCGCTTCTCTTCTGCAATGCAAAGCACATCCGAAAAGTTTTTGAGGGCATCTTGAGGAACGGAGTTATATGCGGCGGCGCATATGAGCCCTGCTATTCTTTCCCCTTTTTTAATAGGGATTAGTTCCCCCTCGGGCTTTTCTGAAACATCCCCCACCACAAAAACATTTAAGTTTTTAAGAAGCTCTTTAGGAGCGCTGAGAAGGGATACAGAATCATGATTACCGCTTATGATCACAGCATACGGGGTGGGCAGGCGGTTTAAAAAATCATAATACATCTTTTGGGCAAGGTGTGTTGGGGTGTGTGTTTCAAAAATATCTCCTGCAACAATGAGAAGCTGCTAGGATATTGCATCTTAAAAAGAACACCTTATATCAATTCACGCATATGAGAAAAATCCCTTTTATAAGAACTGGAAAAGGGGGCGGTAGACTCCTATTTGATGTTGTTGATCTTGAAAACTGGCTGATCAGCAAAAAAATAGAAATGAGAAAATAAAAAGCCGTGTTCCGCACCGACCAAGCAAATCGGAACACAGCCACCCACAAAAGCAAGATTTATGATGAAAAGGGTGATATAGATATTCAGCACAGAAAAACAGGAACGGTTAAAACCACATCAAAGATATTTAGTCACCACTGCCATGATAGGTTTTGCCCTATCTGTGTAAGAAAGCGTTCCGATCATGAGTATGCTATGCTTTACAAAGTATGTTCACAGATAAAGGATGATCATAAAGGCAGCATTTTCCTCTTTTTAACCACTACCGTTCCTAACTTCGCTATAGACGAGCTAGGGGTCAAGTATAAAGCATATTCTAAAGGTAATACCAGATTCCTGCAAAGTGCCTTATTTAAGAACGTTAAAGGATGGTATCGCACTACAGAGATAACTAAAGGGAGAGAACGTGGCAATAACGGGAAACTTCTAAAAAACCGAGTTCATCTCCACTGGCATTGGCTTCTTGTTGTAGATAAAAAATATTTCAAGAAAGAGAACTATATAACCCAAGATAAATGGTTAGATGGTTGTAGAAAATCCTATCGGGACGCAAATATAAAAATCTTGGATATCCGAATGGTAAAAAATCTCGCACAAGGTCTCCGTGAAGTATGCAAATACATTGTCAAGCCGGGGGATTTCTTTGATGACGTTGAAACCTTCACAAAGTTGGATACGTTTTTGCATAAGAAACGTTTCATTGCTAAAGGCGGGGTTATAAAGACACTGCTTTGTGAAGCAGCTTAATTTTTCTTGTTGGGCGGTGATGAAAACACCGAATCAAACTAAAGCATACTACAGCTTGAGGGATGCAGGAGGCATCTTGCAAATGTAGTCAAGGGCGGCTGGGTAAGCCGCCGTAGGTAAGGAAAAACCTATATAAAACAACCAAAAAACAAGGAACAGATACCTTGTAAAAAAAATGTCTGATGGGTTCAATGGGAAAAGGTGTGCGGAAAGCCTTAATTTCCGGCAATCAATGTGCGTTCAGGGTGTAATATGGGAAAACCATTAGGAAGCGCTGTTTATCAGGTGGATCAGCTTTTTGAGGCAGTCAAGTCCGCATTCTTTAAGCGCAAATCCTTCAATTCCTCTTCAAGATCCGCAGACTTGCTTAAACCACCGTTCTTGCTATATTTAGAACGCCAGCAGCTCAACAACGAAGCGCTTATCCCTAAATCTCCCGCTACTTCCGAAACACTGCTGGAAGAAGCATATGATAACTTCACCGCGTTTGACTTAAATTCCTCCGAATACTGCTCCCGAATCGCTGACATTTTGCCCTCCAATTTCCATACTTACATATCTTAGCAAACTGTCCGTTATTTTAACATAGACACATTATCACAAGTGAATCAGAAAATATCCTTAATTTATCTTATTTCAGATTGAAAGAATAAATTAAATGGCTTATTATACCCCTCGTATATTTAAGGAGTTTAGCTATGGATGAACACCGCCTGCATAAACTTGCAAGGCTTTCGGAGTTAGGCATCCCGCCTTATATAAATAGTTTTAAGGACAATACAGATATAGCCGGCGTTATCGCTTCCCATTCCCAAAAGAGCTCCGATGAGCTCCATAACGAAAAGCCCGAATGTTTGGTGGCTGGACGGATAAAGGGGGTGCGAGGGTTTGGAAAGATCGCCTTTGTCACCATAAAAGACCGCACCGGTTCCATTCAGCTCTATTTTAAGTCAGATTCCCTTTCAAAAGAGGACTTTGAACTATTCTCTCTCTGTGAAACCGGGGATTTTATCGCCGCGGGGGGAGAACTTTTTCGCACAAAGACCGGGGAACTCACCGTTTGGGTGCGAAAGTTTACCTTTCTCACAAAAGCGCTTAAAGATCTTCCCGAAAAGTGGCACGGTTTAAAAGACTTGGAGAAGCGCCACCGTATGCGCTATCTTGATCTCATTATGAATGAGGATTCCTTTAATACATTCCGCAAGCGCTCCCTCATTGTTCAGCAGCTTAGAGAGTACTTTTATTCCAAAGGCTTTCTTGAAGCGGAAACACCAATGATGCAATCCATCCCTGGAGGCGCTGCCGCAAAGCCGTTTGTAACTTATCACAATGCTTTAAACCTTGAACTGTATCTGCGGGTGGCGCCGGAACTCTATCTGAAACGCCTTGTGGTAGGGGGAGTTGAGCGAGTTTTTGAGCTTAACAGAAATTTCAGGAACGAGGGGATATCTGTCCGCCATAATCCAGAGTTTACCATGCTTGAATGGTATATGGCTTATAATGACTATAACGGTCTTATGGAGATGATAGAGGAGTTTTTCCCATTAATAGCCTCAAAAGTAAATGGCAAGCCAGTGGGGTATCTGGATATGGGAGAGGACGAGCTTGTTGAAATTGATCTCACCCCACCGTTTGCCCGATTAACTCTGGAAGAGTCTATATTAAAGCATACGGATATATCAGATGCCGAGCTTAAAGATCCTTCCGCACTTAAAAACCGTCTTGCCCGCAACGCTACCGGCGCTGTACCGTCTTTCAGTTCTGATTGGGGAATGGGCAAGATTAAGATGGAGATATTTGAAACCTTTGTTGAACATCAGCTTATTGACCCAACCTTCATATTGGGATATCCTAAAGAAGTATCCCCCCTTGCCAAAAGCAGCATAGATGATCCCGAAACAACGGAACGATTTGAGCTCTTTGCGGGCGGGGTGGAGATTGTAAACGGTTTTAACGAGTTAAACGATCCGCGGGATCAGAGAGAACGTTTTGCAGAGCAGGTGAAAGTTAGGGGAGCGGGAGATGAGGAAGCTCACCGGATGGACTTGGACTATATCAACGCCCTTGAATATGGTCTTCCCCCTACCGCCGGAGCGGGAATTGGGATAGACCGTTTTGTTATGCTTATCTGCGGCAAACGGAATATTAGGGAAGTAATACTATTTCCGCTCCTTAAACCCGAAGAATAGGAGAAACTTTTAGATGCCCACACCTTCCGAAGGCAAATTAAACGCAGGGAAACACTTCACGGGTGCCGGTAAGCCCGAACCTGCGCGTAAATTTTCCATAAAATTTAAGCTTTTATTCTCTTTTGCTCTGATAGGGCTTATCACCTCAATAGTTGTAAGTTTGCGTTCCTATTCCGCCGCCCAAGAGTTGGTGGATGCCCGCAGACGCTCAGGGTTGGTGGCAACCCGCAATATAAAGGCGGATCAGGTTAAAACCGCCGTTAATTCTCTTATTTCAGATCTATTCTATTTTTCCAAAACTTACAATATGACCGCCGCTTTCCAAGAGTTGGAAAATTCCTATTACGCCACAGACACCTCGGACGCAGGAGAGCTTGAGGCTTGCGAAGCATTGTTAAAAGAGCATTATAACGATCTAACGACAGATCCGTCTTTCAAGGAGGATTTAACGAATATTCTTCCCACGGCACCGGAGGGGAAAAAACTCCAGTGCCAACTGATTGTCAATAGAGGCAGAGGCAGCGCCCCGATAATTATTAACAGCAATCCCACCTTTGAGCGCGCTTTGGACAGGAACACCAGATATTTTAATACCTTCAGCAGGAACCATTGGGTGACTGATATACTTATAATAGACAATAAAAGCAACGTTATATATTCCACCAATTTATATATTGATTTCGGCGCAAATCTTGAGCAGAATTTTTGGAAGAACACCCCTTTGGGCACTGCCTATAAAATAGGAAAGATATTAGGACCTTCCGAAGCCCCCAGGTTTTTTGATTTTTCTTCTTATTTTGCCTCCGGAGGCACTCCCACTGCATTTGTCGCCGCCCCTATCTTTGATAAAAGCTCTCGGCTTGGGGTTATTATAGCGTCGCTGACCCCGGCATTTTTTGACCATATATTAAATACAGATTGGGAAGCAAACGGGTTGGAGAAGACCGGCGAAACCTATCTGGTGGGGCGCGACCGTCTGCTGCGGAGCAACACAAGATTTTTTATGGAAAATAAGGAGTTAAATCAACCGTCTCTCCGTTCAAAGGTTACTACAAAATTTAATACCGCCGCCCTCTTTCAAACAATGAATCCAGTCGTATCTTACAGCCTCTTTGACGAAAAGACCGAAGGGGTGATTTACGCCCATAATTATATGCATCTTCCCACCCTTACAGCTTATGCCCCCCTGGATTTGGGAATAAGCGGGATTCGCTGGGGGATAGTGACGGAGATTTCAATAAGCGAAGCCCTCGCTCCCCTGCAGTCGCTTAGACAGGGGATATTGCAGAATATTGCAGTCATACTGGTATTTATCCTCCTTTTCACACTCTATATCTC
Source organism: Deferribacteraceae bacterium (assembly GCA_031278965.1). Taxonomy (GTDB): domain Bacteria; phylum Chrysiogenota; class Deferribacteres; order Deferribacterales; family JAISNW01; genus JAISNW01. The sequence continues at coordinate 10,892 of JAITJJ010000156.1, read as the reverse complement.
AAAAGCCATCACCCGCCCTTTAAGGGATTTGGAAGAAGCGGTTGAACGGGTTGCCGAAGGGGATTATGGCTTCAAGATAAATGATAATTCCACCGATGAGCTTGGAGCCGTCGCCCGCGCCTTTGACCTCATGAGCGATACCATAAGGCAGCACTCGTTGGAGATTACAGAGAAAAACAACTCCCTTCAAGCCGAAAAAGATTTCGTGGAAGAGATTCTTGATTCCCAAACGATCCTCTTAATGATCACCGATGAGAGCAAGATAGTTGTTCGGGTAAACAACCGTATGGAGAAATCCACCGGCTTAACCAAAGATGAGATGGAAGGAACGCAGTCCACCTTCCTCTTCGGTATTGATTATCCGAAATATATCGATGCCGCCCTAAAAGCTAGAGGAGGCGAGCCAACCAATTTTATTGCGGATATTACCGCCAAAAATGGGATAAAGAGTTTAATCAATTGGCATGTCAGCGTTATGAACAATAGGATTGACCGTCTCTTGTGGATGGGTATAGATATAACAGAGCAACAGGAGGTAAAAGAGAAATTGCGGGTAAACGAGAGCATGATGGAATTTCTTACCAACAATATTCAAGACGCCATATTTATAAGTGATGACAATGCCCAAGTTATTTCGTGGAACACATCCGCCGAAGACATGTTCGGTTACAAGTTGGAAGAAATTCTATTGGAATCGGTGGTGCCGAAACTTATTCCGAAAACGTATGAGAATCAACTTTTTAGCAAAGGGGGGCATAACTCCAAACAGGGAAATACCCTTGAAGTGGAGTGTATCCGCAAAAATGGAGAGGTTTTTATTGCGGAAGCCGCCCTCTCCCATATACTTCAGGAAGGGAGATGGAATACGATGTTTGCGGTACGGGATATATCCACAAGGATAAAGAGGGAACAAGACCTTAAAAATGCTCTGGATACAGCAAAATCTGCTGAAAAGGCAAAATCTGAATTTCTGGCAAATATGAGCCATGAGATTCGCACTCCCCTCAACGGGATAATCGGTTTTCTTGATCTCCTCAAACAGACAAAAATGGACGACACCCAAGGCGAATACCTAAAGATAATCAATTCAAGCGCCGCAAGCCTTCTCTCCATTATCAACGAAATTCTTGACTACTCAAAACTGGAAAGCGGCAAGATGCAGATAGAGAGCGTGGAATTCAATATTTATGAGGAGCTTGAAAGCATATCGGAGCTCTATACCGCCAAGGCCGCGGAAAAAGATATAGCGCTGCACCTCAATATAGATACGGAAATACCGGCATATGTAATAGGAGATCCTTTAAGAATCAGGCAGATAATATCCAACCTTTTAAGCAATGCTATAAAGTTTACCGGCGTCGGCGGCGTAGTGACGCTGTCGGCAAAATTGATAAATATCTCAAACAGCGAATATCTAACTTCCATAAGCGTGAAAGATACCGGAATAGGTATAAGCGAGGAGAAACAGCGGGGGATATTTGAGGCGTTTTCTCAGGCGGACAGTTCCGTCACTCGTAAATACGGCGGAACAGGGCTTGGTCTGGCAATCTCTTCCCGCTTTGCACACTTAATGGGTTCGCGCCTCCAACTTTCAAGCAGGGAGGGAGAAGGGAGCACCTTCTGGTTTGACGTGCGCTTTCCTGTGCTTAGAGATTCATCTTATAAGAATACCTTTATGGGATTGATAGTGGGTATTTTAAAAGGTGATAACTTTAATTACGATGAGGAAATTATGCTGCGTTATCTGAAATATCTGGGATGTGAGACTAAGATAATCCCGGCTTCGGAGGCAGCGGCTGTTTTTGGATCCGGCGAGCTCTTCCACCTTGTGATAGCAGACACAGGGAGTATCCCGCAAAGGATTTTGGAGGAAATATCCGAAATAATCCAGGGTTCCTGCCGCCTCATCCTCTTTAGAGATTCGGATATGCCGGCGTCTGTGGGGTTAAGAGAGGATGCGGTGGTTACCGCCGTTAGGCCTGTTCATATAACAAAGCTGATAAGCCTCCTTGACAGCATAATGACCGGCAGAGACGGAAAGAAGAAAGACCTTATGGACGACATAAGGTTTGCAGGCAAGGTTCTTGTGGCGGAAGACAATCCCGTAAATCAACAGCTCATAAAGATAATCCTTGTGAAGCTCGGCTTTGAGGTTGACATGGCATCAGACGGAAAGGAGGCGTATAATAAATTTACGGAAGGGGAATACGATCTCATATTTATGGATTTCCATATGCCCGTTATGGATGGAATCACCGCTACAAAGATGATCATAGCCAGAGAAAAAGAATTCTCTCTTACACACACCCCCATCATAGCGCTGACTGCAAATGTGGTGGAGGAGAGCAGATCAAGCTACAAAGAGGCGGGGATGGATGGCTTTCTTGCAAAACCCGTGGTTTTGATAGACCTTGTTATGATATTAAAGGAGTTTCTAAGGGAGAATGTCGCTGTTTCAGAACATCCAAAAAATCTCTCTCCGATTGCGGAATTGGCAGAAAAGATGCATGTGGACGACGCCGGTTTCGTGAGGCTGCTTGTAGAAGAGTTTGTTAATGTTGTTTCTGAAAAGATACTTGAGATACAGATGGAAATTGCTAATGGGGATTTTGAAACTCCTCTCGTCCATTGTGAAGTCTTGAAAGGGGTTGCTTTGAACTTGCATTACGAACAGATTGATAGTATCCTGAGCCTGTTTGAAACATACTGCCGTAATAAGGATCGCAGAACGGCGGAGGCGCAGTTGGAAGTTCTCGCAAAAGAGGTTTACAACATCAAAACCGTTTATCTTAACTGATCTTCGTGACTCGCATAATGAGGTATTTTTATGGTTGACAATTTAACAGTGGTTTCAGTTGATGATAACGCGGTTAACCTTTTGCTGATTGAAGCGTTAACAAAAAATTTAGGTCTGGAAGTCAAGAGTTTTTTGTCTGCCAGAGAGGCTCTGAAATATCTGGAAACAGGGAAGAGCGATATTATCCTCACTGACTATATGATGCCCGATATGCACGGGCTGGATTTCTTAAAGCAGGTTAGATCCGCATACAGCGATATCCCGATGGTTATGATAACCGCCGTAACCGATGACAATCAGCTAAAGATTGACGCATTGGAGAGCGGTGCCACCGAGTTTTTAAACAAGCCGCTTAACCCGGTGGAGTTTAAGGCGCGTCTCATAAATCTGGCAAATTTAAGGCGCGCCCAACTGCTCTTGCAAGATCGGGCACTCTTGCTGGAAGAAGAGGTTCGCAAGGCAACCAAACTAATCACTGAAAGGGAGCATGAAGGGCTCTTTGTTATAGGGAGGGCGTCTGATTATAAAGACCCTGAGACTGGTTTGCACCTTAAACGGGTGGCGTTTTACTCCGCCCTTATCCTGCGTGGGCTTGGAGCAAGCGTTAAAGAGCTTGAAATCATGTTTCACGCCGCCCCTCTCCACGATGTGGGGAAGATTGGTATTCCAGACAACATCCTCCTAAAGCCGGGAAGGTATACGCCGGAAGAGTTTGAAATAATGAAGAGGCACCCCGAAATAGGCTACGAAATGCTGAAAGATGCAAACAGCCCCTATCTTCGCAGCGGAGCGGAGATCGCCCTAAACCACCACGAAAAGTTTGACGGTTCGGGTTATCCCAGGGGGATAGCCGGGGAAGAGATACCGTTGGGCGGGCGGATAGTTACAGTTGCGGATGTATTTGACGCCCTCACCACCAAACGCCCTTATAAGGATGCGTGGAGTATAGACGTTGCGGTTAATCTCCTGCAAACCGAGAAAGGAAAACATTTTGATGCAAACATCGTTGGGATTTTTGAAAAAAATTTAACGGCGGTTAAGGAGATTTACCAGATTCAGCATCCGGAAAACATCACTTTTGAAATGTTTATAAAAAATAGGAGCTAACCTTAATAGATGCTCGTTCTCCCCGCTGATTTCAACAATGCATTTTTTTTATTTCAGGCTGCCCTTGCGGATAGTGTTCCCGTTATCTTTCCAACGGACACAATCTACGGGATTGGTGCGCCCATTTCGTCCATAAAGGCAAATGAAAAGATATTTGAGATAAAAAAGAGGGAAGCGGGCAAACCGCTCCCTATCCTGGTTGGAAGTAAAAAGCAGTTAGCGGAGATCGCCGTTGCGGATGAAAACTTTGACTACATTCCGGAAAAAAGAAATAAAGGCGGAATAACTCATATATTCAGGGCTTCCCCGCTCTTGCCTGAAATCTATAAAAAAGACGGAAGCGTGGCGGTGCGGCTGGTAAAAAAAGGGTGGCTGGGAAAACTCCTCCTTATAATCGGGGCAGTTACCGCCACAAGTGTTAATATCTCGGATACTCCGCCACTTCTTAAACCTGATGAGATTTACGCCGCTTTTAAGGGATTCGCTCTGTATATGCTCTGGGGAGAAGCCGGAGGCAGCCCGTCGGAGATTGTGGGCTTAAACGGGGAAAAGATAAGGTAATAAATTTTGATCGTTCAGACGATCTTCGGGATACATATCACCGCTCTTAATATATCCTCTTGTGCGAGAAAGCGCCTGCAACATGTTAGGCTTCTCACCTACACATATCACTACGGCATTAACCGGAGGACTTAAATAACCTAAATTCCCGCAATGAAAAGGAAACAATTAGTTCTGTTTATCACAAAATCAAATCAACACAAGCAGTCAAATTGAATAGGATAAAATTAGTCCTGTTAAGACTCTGAAAGAGGACGAAATCTCCGAAGAAATCCCTGCAAAAACCGCTGTTTATCTTAATGAGCGGATAATCTTTGTAGAGTCAGATGGAGCAAGATTTAAGGTGGTGGTTTTCCCTTATAAAAAGATTTTCTCCCGCATCGGCAAAAAGAGGTTCTTGCTCTGGTTAAGTCTGTCTATGAGGAGTGAAGTATGGCATATCTGACTAGAAAGTTGTTGCCTTTATATATTGCAATTGGTATTGGTTTAATATTATCCGTAATTACTCATATCGAAGCATACCTCATCCTCTTCTTATTGTTGTTTTTACTGCGGGATAACTCTGTTTGCGGCTTACTTATTGTTTAATCCTTTGTATTGTCATCCCCGTTATTAAAAACCAATTTGTTTAATTCTTCATACTTATCTGATTTATAGCCGTCCGCCTTGTAATAGTTGTCTGAACCATAATACTCGACATTTTTTATCTCAACATCTCCAAACTGAACATCTCGCCACCCACTACGTTATAATTTGCAATAAATCAAGATACCAAAAAGAAAAGACTGTGTCTGCTAAAATAGAATCACCCGCTCAGGCAAAGGTTTTATCTTTCTCCTCCGAAAAGGGAAATTTAAACTTTGCTATTATCCCTAATTTTCTTGTGGCATCTGAGCGCCGTATGTGCTAAGTTTAAGATTGAACAGGAAACATATAATTATTCAAAATTTTTAATTTGGATTTGCGGATGGAATTGTTGAAGCATGAATGCGGCGTGGCGATGATACGTCTCCGCAAGCCTCTGTCGTATTACCACCAAAAATACGGAACTTGGCAGTATGGAATCAATAAGCTCTATCTCCTTATGGAAAAACAGCACAACCGCGGACAGGAAGGCGCGGGGGTAGGTTTTATTAATACCAATGCTATGCCTGGCGGGGAATATATCCTTAGGGAACGGGCGACAGGTTCTGATGCCATAAAGGATCTCTTTGAAAAGATTGCAGCCACATCTAAAAACATCCCGCCGGATCTTTTCCGTGATCCCGTATGGGCTGAAGAAAATTTATCCATTGCGGGGGGTTCCCTTATGGGGCATCTCCGTTACAGTACCACCGGAAAAAACGGGGCGATGTATCTGCACCCGTTCCTCCGCCGCAGCAACTGGCGCAGCCGCAACCTTTTGCTTTGCGGGAACTTCAACCTTACCAATGTTCAGGAGATGTTTGAATATATGGTTGCGGAAGGGCAGCACCCCCGTCTTAACGCGGATACCTATTTAATGCTTGAAACTCTGGGCAATAAATTAGACCGCCATATTCAGCAGCTTTATGACACCCTTTCAGGCAACGCCGCTGGGGAAGAGCTAAACACACTTATTGCCGAGCGGACAGACCTTGCGGGAGTCCTCAAAAATTCAAGCATAAAGTGGGACGGCGGATATGTGGTATGCGGATTTACAGGAGAAGGAGCAGGCTTTGCTATGCGGGATCCGTGGGGGATCCGTTCAGCTTTCTATTACGCCGATGAAGAAGTGCTTGTAGTTGCCTCTGAACGCCCCGTTATTCAAACCACCTTTAACTTGGAAACCGAAAACATCTCGGAACTGGCACCGGGGGAAGCCTTAGTTATAAATGGAAAAAATGAAGTTCGCACAACGCAGATTCGCCTCCCCGCAGAAAAGATCACCCCGTGTTCTTTTGAAAGAATCTATTTTTCAAGAGGTTCAGACAGCGATATATATCAAGAGCGGAAACAACTAGGCAGGCAACTTGTACCGGCTATACTGAAATCCATAAACGGGGACTTGGAAAACACCGTGTTCTCCTTTATTCCAAATACCGCAGAAGCAGCGTTTTTCGGATTAATGGACGGATTTGAAGGGTATCTGAGGGAAAAGCAAAAGATACTTGTCGCCTCCGCCTCCTCTCACTTGGAGATAGACAGTATTCTCTCAATGCGTGTCCGTCAGGAGAAGGTGGCGATAAAGGATATAAAGCTAAGAACATTCATCTCTGAAGATGCAGGACGAGACGACCTTGCCGCTCATGTCTATGATGTTACATACGGTTCCATAATAAAGGGAAAAGACAAGCTCGTGATCATTGATGACAGCATTGTGCGCGGCACCACCTTAAAACAGAGTATCATAAAGATACTTGACAGGCTTGGCCCAACAAAGATTGTGCTGGTTTCCTCTTCCCCGCAAGTTCGCTACCCGGACTGTTACGGGATTGATATGAGCAGTATGCGGGAATTTGTGGCGTTCCGCGCCGCCATCGCCCTTTTGCAGGAAAGCGGGCAGAACAGCATTATAGATGAAGTTTATGAAAAATGCGTGCAGCAAGAGGCATTCCCAAAAGAGCAGATTTCAAACTTTGTATCAGAGATTTATGAACCGTTTACTACGGATGAGATTTCCCGCAAAATAGCGCAGCTCTTAACACCGGAAGGGGTTAATGCCGAGATTGAGATTGTTTACCAGAGCATTGAAGGCTTGAGCGCCGCTTGCCCCAATCACAACGGGGATTGGTATTTTACAGGGATTTATCCCACCCCCGGCGGGAGAATGTTTGTAAACCATGCCTTTATAGATTATTATCGCGGGAAAAAACGAAATAATATTGAATACCCAACTTTAACGGATGCATATTAATACGGCGGCTTCCCCAAAAATCAAAATTAAGGGGCTCTATGAAATTTGAAGAAAAGTTAAAACGTTTGGAAGACATAGTGCAACAGATGGAAAATCCAAAAAAAGAGTTGGGCGAGTTGATAACCCTATTTAAAGAGGGAATTGTCCTCACCAAAGAGTGCCGCACAGAGCTTTCCGGCATGGAAAAAGAGGTTAAGAAGGTAATGGAAGAAGTTGAAAACGAAGCCAGTAAAGATGACGGCTCAGACCTTCCTTTCTAAAGCGGCAGCGGCTGTAAACGAATGGATCACTTTAAATATTAAGTCGGAACACCCTTATAATGAAGGGCTTTACAAGGCTATGCGCTACTCGCTTTCCGCCGGAGGAAAGCGTCTACGCCCGGCACTCCTTATTGCCGCATATAATCTGGGGAAAGACATCCACGCCAATTTAAAAAACCACCCTGCCCTGCCCTATGCGGCGGCGTTGGAGTTGGCGCATACTTATTCGCTTATCCATGATGATCTCCCGCAGATGGACAATGATGATTTCAGGCGAGGGAAACCCGCTAACCACAAAGTGTTCGGGGAAGCCACTGCAATATTGGCGGGAGACGGTCTTTTAACTCTGGCAGCGTTTACCTTTGCCGCCGTTCGGGATACAATTCCCCCCAACCGTAAATTATCCGCCCTCGCAACCTTGCTTAGCGCTCTGGGACCGTCCGGAATGGTGGGTGGGCAATATATTGATATGAATCACTCAAGTTTTGATCCAAAAGAGAGGGAAGAACTTATTAAAGTTCTGCATACCGGCAAGACTGCCCTTTTCATCGCCGCAAGCGTTTCCTGCGGCGCACAGTTGGCGGGTTGCGGGGCGGAAGAGCTTGATGCTCTCTCAAAATACGGAATGAATATTGGGCTCTCATTTCAGATTGCAGATGATATATTGGATGTTGAAGGAGATTCCGCCGTTACCGGAAAGAGCATCAAACAGGACGAAAAGAATAATAAACTTACCTACCCTTCACTCTTCGGCGTTCAAAGATCAAAAGAGACTGCCGCGGAGCATATTGAAACAGCCAAACAACAGCTTAAAAGAATCAAAAAAGATACTTCAATTCTATCGGAATTGGCGGACTGCATAATATGACAGATTCGGCTGATTACTCCCTTTTAGGCAAGATTAGCTTGCCGGAGGGGATAAAAAAACTCTCCTATGAGGAATTGGATCGCCTTGCCGATGAGACAAGACGCGCAATCCTTCGCTCTGTATCCAAAAACGGCGGGCATTTGGGCTCCAGCCTTGGAGTTGTGGAATTGACCATCGCTTTATTAAGGGTGACGGAACCGGAAACCGACAGAATAGTTTGGGATGTGGGGCATCAGAGCTATCCGTTTAAGGTGCTGACAGACAGATTTTCCCGCTTTGACACCCTGAGAACTTTCGGAGGGATAAGCGGTTTCCCAAAACCATCCGAAAGCAAGTATGACGCGTTCAGCTCGGGGCACGCATCAACATCCATATCCGCATGTTTGGGGATGGCAACCGCCGATGCGTTGAACGGCGCTAAACGCAAGATTGCGGCGGTTATCGGCGATGCTTCCCTTTCGGGAGGGATGGCGTTTGAAGGGCTTAACCATCTCGGAGCATCCAAAACCCCGATACTGGTTATCCTAAATGATAACGAAATGTCTATCAATCATAATGTGGGCGCTCTCTCTGCCACGCTGTCACGGATGTTGACAGGAGACCTTTCCATTACCTTTAGGAGGGATCTCCGCCGCTTCCTTGAAGGAATACAGGCGGACGGAATCACAAAACTTGCACGCAAGATTGAGGAAGGGGCAATCTCATTTTTTACGCCCGGAATTCTCTTTGAAGAGTTGGGTTTGCGCTATATGGGTCCCATTGACGGTCATAAGATAAAAGATATTGAAAAGGCTCTTAGCACTGCATTTGGCTATAAAGATCGCCCCGTTCTCCTCCATGTGGCAACTGTGAAAGGGAAAGGCTTCCCTATGGCGGAGAAAAATCCGGAGAACTATCACAGCATCTCTTCATTTGACCCAGATACAGGCAAATCCAAGAAGTTTAACGGCGCCAAAACATGGACGGACGCTTTCGGAGAGATACTTATACGGCTTGCTGAAAAGGACGAAAAGATTGTTGCAATAAGCGCCGCTATGAAAGACGGGGTCGGCTTGACTAAGTTTGCCGAGCTCTTTCCGAAACGCTTTTTTGATGTGGGGATTGCGGAGGCGCACGCCATGACCTTTGCGGCGGGGCTTGCCGCCGCTGGAATGAAACCTTATTTTGCGGTATATTCAAGTTTTTTACAGCGTGCTTTTGACCAAACCCTTCATGATGTGGCACTTCAAAAGCTTCCGGTAAAGATATGCGTTGACCGGAGCGGGCTTGTGGGGCAGGACGGACCCACCCACCACGGAGTTTTTGACCTTTCCTATCTCAGACAGATACCGGATGTGGCAATCTTTCTCCCCCGCAACCTCTATGAGTTTGAAAAGATGCTCGCCCTTTCAATGGGATATAACGCTCCCCTTGCCATCCGCTATGCACGGGGAGCGCCGGAATACGACAATGTGCCGAATGTCCCTGTTATTTTGGGAGAACCGGAAATTATAGACGGAGAGGGAGAGGTTGCAATAATCTCCGCTGGCCATATCTTCCCGGAAGCGTTGGACTTATATTCGCTACTAAAAACCAGAGATGTGCGCACCGCTCTGATAAATCTCCGCTTTGTCCGCCCGCTCAATATTCAAACTCTGCTAAATGGATTAAAAGGGAAGAAATTAATAGTTACTTTGGAAGAAAATGTCCGCTCGGGGGGAGTTGGAGAAATGCTTGCACCGATTATATCGGAGCATTACCCCAGAGCGGCAGTTCATATTGCGGCAATCCCCGATGAATTTATAACACACGGAAAAGTAAAAGAATTGAGGGAATATGCGGGGTTAACCGCCCAGCAGATATTTGCCGCCATCTCCCCTATGCTGACCAAACGGAGGATAATTCGTGCCTGAAAATTCTGTATCAAAAAATCTGCGATATGCTATGATCACGTTCGCTTCTTTAAGGCGAGATTTATGCTTTTTCTCTCTCTATCGGGCAGATCAGAAAACAGGGACGTACCCCAACATAGTGATCTTTTATATTAAGTTCATCATAGTGCGAGTAACCTAGGATCACTGGCTTAAAATTGGCGATTTTGTTATTTAGCTCCAGAACCTTAGAAATCCCTATTTGCAGCGGGGTTTGGTTTTCATTATAGCTGTTTTTTCTTAGGAAGTTGAACCATAGCAGACATACCGCCATCTTTTGCTGCAGATGATGTGTGCTGTTAAAGGCTTCTATCGCGCAGAACCCGTCTTCTATCAGGCTATGGGAGGCCTCCGCGTCCGCTTGCCAAGTGTGGGCTTTAAGCGGAATTGTCTTGTGTATCATTGAATAGCTTTCAACTCTTTCGGTAAATGCGCTGTCCTTTTTGGCATTCCAAGAACCTATGAATTCGCTGCCGTTATCCGTCTGGAGCACAGTATTGCTCAAATCCGCACC
>JAITJJ010000127.1 GCA_031278965.1 Deferribacteraceae bacterium | reverse complement strand
CCAGAACTAATAAACCGTGCGGCTTGACTTTATTTATAATGTGCGCATGCACAAATTGAATTGCACCCGCTGAAAACAGTCCAACTCTCTCTCTTTTCTCTTGATAAAATATCCTCCGGAGAAGGGGGCATGTCCCCTTTCTAAACACTCTGTGGGGAGCCAAACTCCCCCTTCTGCCTCTCCCCACAATAGGGATGTCTCGCTCGCCGCTTGCTTTGGCTTATTATTCGCATCGTTTAAGCTCGGCTAGCGATTCGGCGGCACGAAAGCGGAGTAAATTCGCTTTCGTGCCATAAATAAGGCTACGGTTTGCAGTGTAAAGTGTTAAAGTATTTGCAGATATTAAGTTTTTATAGTATTTTTAAATAAGCATATTTAATCTTCATTTTTGGAGAGAAGATATAAAGAGTTGTTTTTGTGGTTATAGCGGCGGGGCAATACCTGTTCCCATCCCGAACACAGAAGTTAAGCCCGCTTGCGCCGAAGGTAGTTGGCAAAGCGAATGCCTGCAAGAATAGGTAGCTGCAAAGGCAAAATAAACCCCCGGAAACGGGGGTTTATTTTAACATAAAAGCCCGTCTGCCTCTAAATTATAAATAATATGATGTTTAATTATATCGTTTTGCAAATGCACTATCGGGGCAAATCCCTTAACAATTTTTACAAAAAAAAACTTTACTTCTTTTGATATTGATACTAATCTATATCTTGCATATTGGGTTGATTGAAAAGCGTTGCCGCCAAAGTGCTTTTACACTTGCTAACGGCAGGCGGGGTTTATTAAACATCGGTTGATTACAAAGCTATTTGATTACGGAGTTTGTTAGAGTTACTCTTGCTAATCAGCCGTTTGGGAAAGTTTAAATAGCCTTGCCATGTTTGGGCGGCTGCAGACAGCCTTAATCTGCTTACAGCAGGGAGGAGGCTTTATTATATAGCTCTCAAAATTTGTTGCCGCGTGATTGAAAACCATAAGCGGCGGGTGTGAACCGTTGCTTGAGGGCAGCGTAAAGCCGGATAAATGTTAATTCCGGTGCTTTTTGATCCCCAGATGTTTCGTTGGAAATAAACATTTTGGAGGAAAATTATGATGTTTCGTAACGTAAAAAAAGGTTTCACTTTTGTGGAATTGGCTATTGTTTTGGTTATCATAGGAATTATCATGGGTATGGCTATTAAAGGCCGTCAACTCATTGAGGGGGCGAAAACCCGCTCCGAAGTCAGAAAGTTGGAAAAGATTCAGTCCGCCGTGGCAGGATGGATATCTAATACTGGTGGAGACAGCAATGCACTTGATTTTCGGCGGTTAAACCCCTCTGCTACTTGTTCTTCTACTGTTGCCAGGGGTTCTATCGTAGCTAGTAACACAAAGGTAGCTGCTAACGGGGTATGTCTCGACTCTTCTCTTTTGAATGACATTACAACTAGCACTATTTCAAATCCTTACGGCGATAACTGGACACTCTGGGCAGGCGGTTGGCCTAGCAAAGGGGCTGAAGTTGCCCCCGGCACTGCTTTCCTTGCTATATCCTCTTCCTCTCCCCGCTTCGGGTGCAATATGGAAAATATGCTGGACGACAAGTTTTTCAATTTTGGTGATGTCAGAAGCGGATATAATGAACACCGTGTGGGGGATTCTGACAACGGAACTACCCCTGCAGATAACACTTCTGTTAATAATGTTTTTAAGACTTGCGATGAATGGCCCAATAATGCGGATAATTCGTCTTATGTTGGCTATGAGCTTGGTCTGTAAGTTGTAGCTTGCAAGGTTCAGAGCTTTCTAATCTAATGCTCTGAACCGATTTTTTCCCTCGGCAATTAACAGCCGGGGGATTTTTTTGCCTGCTTTCTGCTTATATTGTCAATTTGTTGCGGGCAATTTCGGGAAACACCCAGTATTTGCCATATATTGTCTTGACTTGATTATTTTTTTTTCATAAACTGCCTTTATAGGCTAGATATATAAATCTGTTGCCGTAAGGAGGTATTTATGGCTAAGATTGAATGGAATGAGAAGTTGAGCGTGAGCATTCTTATGTTTGACACCGAACATAAAAAACTGATCAGCATCATTAACAGACTTGATGATGCAATGAAGCAAGGGAAAGGAAACACTCTGGTCAGCCCGATCTTAAAAGAGCTTATCAATTATACAAAAACTCATTTTACCCATGAAGAAAGGATTATGCAGCAACATAAATATCCAAATATTGATGTTCAGATTAAAGAACATAAAGGTTTTGTTGACAAAATAACGAGCATGGAAAAAGACTTTGCGGACGGTAAAGCCATGCTTAGTTTATCTCTTTCCAACTTTGTTTCCTCTTGGATACAAAACCATATCATGAAAACGGATAAGGCATACACAAAGTTCCTTAACGAAAAAGGGGTTAGATAATATAAAAACTGCCGTTTTTAAATCCAATAAAATGACGGCAGTTTGCCTCTTGTTATGAATTTTTTTAATATTCTCCTCCCCATAGCCGCAGAGGGGATTTTCACCTATTCATCCGATAATCATGCATTGCCGGGCACCCGGGTTGCAGTCAGCTTTAATAACCGCAAGATAGTCGGAATAGTTTTAGGGGAAACGAAAGAGCCCCCTTTTAAGTGTAAAGAGATTTCAATTATTCTTGACGAGATTCCGCTTTTTGACAAACAGTGGCTTGAATTCATAAGAAAAATATCGGAGTATTATCTAACTCCGCTGGGCTCGACACTGTTCGGAGTTTTATCCCCCAGAGTGCTTGCGTCTTCCCCGCCCAAACGACCGTGTTTGCCAAAGCCTCTCTCAATTGTTGATGTGGATCTCTCGGCGGAGCAGAAAGCTATTGCGGAGAGGATATCCGCCGATATGTCCTCTTTTTACCCTCACCTTATACACGGTGTCACCGGAAGCGGCAAGACAGAGATATATATGGAGCTTATAAAAAGGGTTGCCGCCATAGGGAGGCAAACGTTATACCTGGTTCCGGAAATATCGCTCACCCCGCAACTATTTGAACTTCTCTCTGCAAGGCTCGGTATTGCCCCATCCGTATTCCACTCCAAACTCCCCCATAAAGCCAGAGCAGACGCATTTTGGCAATTTGCCCTGGGAGAAACCCCTTTTATTGTGGGGGCAAGAAGCGCTTTATTTATCCCTTCCGAAAAGCTGGGAATGATTATCTTGGATGAAGAGCATGAAAAGAGCTATAAACAGGAGGAAACGCCGTCCTATCATCTAAGGGATATGGCGGTTTTATACGCCAAAATAAAAAAGATTCCGATCATTTTGGGGAGCGCTACGCCGCAAGTGGAATCCTACTTCAACGCCGCAAACGGCAAATATAGCTTTCACACCCTTCCCAACAGGATTTTTGGCGCATCTATGCCCACTTTCAATATTATAGACATAAAAAAAGAGTACACGAAAAAGATTATGGCAGAACCGCTGCTGCAGGAACTCACTGAAACTGTCAGCCGCGGAGAGCAGGCAATTATATTTTTGAACCGTAAAGGTTATTCAACCTCATTATATTGCAAGGTATGCGGAGCGCTGCAATACTGCCCCAACTGTTCTGTTCCCTATACTGTGTATAGAAGCGGACGGCTCTTATGCAATTATTGCGGAAGCTCCGCAAGGTATTCAGGCTGTTCGGTCTGCGGCAGCACGGAAACTTACTGTGCGGGTGTCGGAACAGAGAGGGTGGAAGAATACCTTGAAGAAAGATTTCCAAATCAAATCGTCAGAATAGACGCCGACAGCGTGCGTTCCGCTGGCAGGCTAACCCGGCTTATAGCCGATTTCGGCAGCAAGAAGGCGCAGATATTGGTGGGCACTCAATTTATAGCAAAGGGACTCCACTTCCCGGATGTAACGTTTGTGGGAATACTCGGAATAGATAATATTCTGTCTCTGCCGGATTTCAGGGCATCGGAGCGGGGATATCAACTTATTACGCAAATCTCCGGACGGGCGGGGCGGGGGAAAAAGTGCGGCATAATCCATATCCAAACTATGATGCCCAACCACCCCCTCTTAAATACGGAGATTTACGGCGGGCAGAATGCCTTTTATGACTATGAGCTTCCGCGAAGGGCAATGTTCAAATACCCTCCCTACACAAAACTCTCCCGCTTTTTATTTGCAGGAGGCGACGAAAGGGTAACCGAAGAGGTGTCGGAAAGGGTTGTTTATAATATAAAAAAAGAATTCCCCAAGGTTATCGTGCTGGGACCTGCAAAAGCGCCGATTTCAAAGATGAACAATCTATACCGGTATGCGGCGCTTATCAAGTCCAACTCCAATAAAAATATTGCGGAGCTCATCAAACGCGCTGCTGCAATATTTGAAAAGGAAAAAACCGCAGGGATCATTTTTCGGGCAGACCGTGACCCCTACTATTTCATGTAGAATTGCCTGACGGCGGCAAATATAACAATTACTCTCCCTTTTCTAAACAGCGGTTTTAAGAAATTCGTTGTAGTTTTCCGCTTTATGTAATAGATTAACTTTTGTTTTAGGGGAAATTCATGTATAGGATTGAGTTTAAGCGGAAGTTAAGCGAATTTGTTGAACTTATGACGGTGAGGGCTCCGAATGTCGCCCGCCGTACGGAGACGGGGCAGTTTGTGATAGTCAGTGCCCATGAAGACGGAGAGCGAATCCCGCTGACAATTGTGGATTATAACCGCGAGGAGCTTACTATCCAGATAATATACCAGATAGTGGGCTACTCCACCAAACGCCTCTCAGAGCTTAACGCGGGTGATTATCTCCCCGTAGTGCTCGGTCCGCTCGGTATGCCCACCCACTATGAAACGGACGGAGAGGTAAAAAATATTTTAGGGATCGGCGGCGGCGTTGGGATCGCCCCCCTCTACCCTCAGATGAAAAAATTTAAGAGAGACGGGCTCAATGTTGAAGTCCTTTTGGGGGGAAGGTCAAAAGACCTTGTCATCTTAAAAGAAGAGATCGCTGAATTTGCGGACGCCCTCTATTTTGCCACAGATGACGGAAGTCTTGGGATACAAGGATTGGTGACGGACAGATTAAAATCCCTCCTTACAGAAGGGAAGAGTTATGATCTTATAGTCGCCATAGGCCCTATGGTTATGATGCGCGCCGTGGTTGCTGTTACAAAGCCGCTCAATATCCCCACCGGAGTTTCTCTAAATCCGCTTATGGTAGACGGAACCGGCATGTGCGGCTGCTGCCGTGTTGATATAGGGGGGGAGACTAAATTTGCATGTGTGGACGGTCCGGATTTTGACGGATTAAAGGTAAACTTTGACGAGGTTATCCACCGCCTCTCCTTTTATAAAGAGGAAGAGCACCTGTGCCGCATCAGAGGGGGGATGCAGTAATGGATCCGCTGAAGCGAATACACGTTCCAAAACTTGATCCCAAAATCCGAAGCAAAACTTTCTCCGAGGTTGCCCTCGGCTACAGCGCAAGCGAAGCGATGGAAGAAGCCTCCCGGTGCATAGCCTGCAAAAACAGACCTTGCGTGAAGGGGTGCCCTGTTAATATTAAGATACCGGAGTTTATTAAATTTATCTCCGATGGGGATTTTGAAAACGCTTACCTTAAAATAGCGGAAGATTCCAACCTCCCCGCCGTGTGCGGCAGAGTCTGCCCGCAGGAAGATCAGTGTGAAAAATACTGTATTAGGGGGATAAAAGGGGAATCCGTATCCATAGGCGCTTTAGAGCGGTTTGTAGCGGATTGGTATAGGGAAAACCGTGAACCGTTTGTTCTTGAGATTCAAAAAAATAATATAAAAGTAGCTGTTGTCGGAGGTGGACCCGCCGGGCTTACAGCTGCGGGGGACCTTGCCAGATACGGTTTTGATGTGACGATTTTTGAAGCTCTTCATAAATCCGGCGGAGTTTTAAGCTATGGGATACCGGAGTTTAGACTTCCCAAAGAGCTTGTTCAGTTTGAAATAAAGAATATATTACGGCTCGGCGTTGAGTTTAAGCACAATGTTTTGGTGGGGCGTTCCGTTACCGTTGACGATCTCTTTGAAGACGGATATAAAGCTGTTTTCATTGGGAGCGGCGCGGGGCTTCCCGCTTTTTTAAACGTAAACGGCGAAAATCTTAACGGGGTTTATTCCGCTAACGAATATCTGACAAGGGTAAACCTAATGAAGGCGTATGATGAGAGCTGCCCGACCCCCGTGAAAAGAGGGGGGAAGGTGGCGGTAATAGGCGGCGGAAATGTTGCTATGGATGCGGCGCGAACCGCCTTGCGGTTGGGATCTGAAAATGTTAAGATAGTCTATAGGCGTAGCCGAAACGAGCTCCCCGCCCGTTTGGAGGAGATTGAAAACGCCATAGAGGAAGGGGTTGAGATGTTTTACCTTACCGCCCCTGTTGAAGTTCTTGGAGAAGGCGGAAAGGTTACGGGGCTAAAATCCATTAAGATGGAGTTAGGTGAGCCCGATGCCTCCGGCAGACGCAGACCTGTTCCGATTGCGGACAGTGAGTTTGTATTGCCGATCGATACCCTTATAGTTGCCATAGGGCAGAGCCCCAATCCGCTTATAAGCACCCTTACTCCGGGCTTAAATATAGAAAGGTGGGGGGGGATAATAACCGAAAAGGACACCGGCGCAACCTCCCGCAAAGGTGTTTTTGCCGGAGGCGACGCTGTAACCGGTGCTGCCACCGTAATTTTGGCGATGGGTATGGGAAAATCGGCGGCCAAAGCGATAAACGAGTATCTTATGAATTAGAGAGGGATTGATTAATTCGCAGTACCATTAAATAAATTTTAACAAACATAATGTTATCTACACCGGTCAAATTTTTATATTTACTGAACAATTTTAAACTGTAAAGTGCTTTTGAAAATGTCCCGAAAAATTTAAAAGATAAGTATATGGGATTTCAATTTTCGGTTTTTTATTGTTAAGATCCGGAGAGGGAACCGGAAGGCAATTAAAAGGGAAATAGTGGATTAA
>JAITJJ010000109.1 GCA_031278965.1 Deferribacteraceae bacterium | reverse complement strand
ATTTTAAAAACACCAACCCTGAACCGCTCCGATTTACAAAGGCATTCACTTTTGTAAGTCACCCCTCCCTGACAGGGAAACTTTAAAACACTCGCGATTTTGCACTATTTCGACACTCTTGAAGAGGCTGCAAATGCAGCCTCTTTTTTTATTATAAATAAACTGGATAACATTTGGATAACCCCATAATTGCAGCCCTCATTTCGGCATAACTACTTCCTTTGCCCTCATATCCTGACAGTTTTTACTCTAAAAAGAGGTATTATCCCAAAGAGGTAATATCTGGCGTTTTTCCCCACAACCTTTACGGTTATTACCTTAATGAAACTAAAAAGTTTGCCGATCTTCAGAACCCTTTTCGGTGTGATGAAATCCAGCATAAAATACTCATAAAACGGCGTTTTTCGGGCATAAAGCCACCAGAGGGCATCCATATTTACTTTCACACCCCACGGCTTGGCCGGAACATAGTGCAGTATCAGCGGGTTTTGCACGGCTTCTTCATATTCTTCAATTGAGAATACCCCGTCTGCTATCGGTTCTTCATACTCTTTCCTCGTCCATACGGCAAAGTTATACCTAAGCGGCATGCGCAGAATCTTGTCTTTGCAGGTGACGTTAAAAAGGTCTTGATCGGGGTAACTGTAGCGTTTTTCCTTGGAGATTTCAATCCACTTTTCGTATAGCCCGCTCTCGCGAATAAGTTTTAAGTTCATAAGGAGAAAACCGGCATTTACATACCCGCCGCGCAAGGACGACTCAAGCCGCCCTTTCTGGAGTTTTTTCCAATAAGATTTCGTGTTAATAATATCCGGCGCCCCTCCGATATAATAATCGGTCATATCGTGCTCATATATCTCTGAAAGAGGGCCGCAACATATCATATCGGCATCCAGATATATCACTTTATCCACATTCAGCAGCAGACGCGGGAGCATCATCCTGTAATATGTTCCGATCGTATAGCGGCTGCGGTAAGAGGCATCAAAATCGCGGTTGGCTTCCACAAAGTTCAGTGTTGAAGCCGGATCCTGCGTTTTAACAAGCTCTGCAAGCTCTCTGCGGAAGGGGAGGGAGACGGCGCTGGAGATCACGCAGTATATGTCATAGCGGCACAACCCTTTTGAGTTAAGTAAAAGGGAAGTTATCGCCACCCCTGCATGCATCCACATATTTTCGTCAAAACAGAAGGCGACATTGACCTTTTTAGATATTATCTTATCCATAATAATATTAACCGATTACCCTTCTAAAAAACTAGAATGCTCTGTTTACTATACCTGCCTACATTTTTTATGCAAGCACTTTTCCATATTAGGAATTCAGAAAAAGTAATAAAGAAATGCCCCCGAAAAGGTAAACGTCTGGAGAAGAACGGCTTTCAGATATTTTTTTTATTTTCCCCTTGCAAACACGATTATAACAATGTTATTAAAATAGAGTTGTTCTATATAAGTTTTAAGGAGCGGTGTTGTGAGGGAAAATTCTAAGCGGCTTCGTTCGGATTATTCCGTTCAGCAGGTTATAAATGCCATTGAGCTATTGGAAACGTTGGGTGACACAGAACATGAAGCAAGTGTTGAAGAGCTTTCCAATAAATTGACTCTCACAAGAAATACCGTCTTAAAGCTCCTTGCAAGCCTTGAAACCTATGGTTATGTCGCGTGCAACCGCTATACGGGAAATTACAGGCTTGGGGTCAGAACCTTCCAGATAGCCCAATCCTACACCAATAAACTCAGCCTGACCGAGATGGCGCAATCTGTTCAGAAAGAGCTTAGGGATGCAGTAAACGAGTCGGTTTATATCAGCGTATTGCGCAAAGAGAGGGTGGTGTATCTAAGCGTTGTGGAAAGCGATTCGCCGGTGAGGGTTTTGCCCCGCATAGGAAACACCGGTTTGGCATATGCTACCGCTACCGGTAAGGCACAGATTGCCTTTATGGAAGAGCACGAGCTTGAGCTTTTATATAGTGAACCGTTTGAACAGTATACAAAAAATACGGTTGCAAATATTAAACAGCTCGTTCAGGAACTTGCCAAAATAAGAAAGCTCGGCTATGCGGTGGATAATGAAGAATATGAACAGGGCGTGTGCTGTGTGGCGGTTCCTGTCAAAAATTTTATGGGGGCTGTAATTGCGGGTTTAAGTATCTCCGCCCCAAAGGATCGCATGAGCGATGCCCGCATAAAAAAAGAACTTCTCCCGCAACTTATAGCCAGCGCCGCAAAACTTTCAACCAAATTCGGCTTTAAGGTGTCGTTTTGACGCTTTCCTCCCGCAAACCCATTGTGGTCTCCGTGGGAAACATCGCAATGGGGGGAACAGGCAAAACCCCTTTTACCATATTTCTGGCAAAACTCTTTGCCAAGACGGGGAAAAAAACCGCCGTGCTCTCCCGCGGCTATAAAGGGGGGCTTGGCTACTCCCTGCGCGTGATAAGCGACGGGAATGAAATCTATTTTACCCCTCCTCTGGCGGCGGATGAACCTTATATGATGGCGCAGAATCTTCCGGGCACCATAGTGATAACAGGGAAAGATAGGAATAAATCGTTCAGCTATGCTATGGAACATTTTTCCCCTCCGCCAGAAATATTTATACTTGATGACGGCTTTCAGCACAGAAAGATGAGGAGAGATGCGGATATCCTCCTCTTAGATTACTCAAATCCGCTCTCCACAGGGTTTATATTCCCTTTCGGATACCTGAGGGAATTTCCCTCAGCAATAAAGCGGGCGGATATTCTGGTTTTTACCCGTGCTGCAGCACGCCGAATTCCGGATAAAGCTGCTAAATACTGCGCCGACAAACCGATATTCTTTTGCAACGCCGCCTATACC
>JAITJJ010000081.1 GCA_031278965.1 Deferribacteraceae bacterium | reverse complement strand
ACCCCGTCCATACCCCAACCACCAGATTCGGGAGGAAACCCACAAACCATGCGTCCCTGTATTTATTAGATGTTCCGGTTTTGGCGCCTATCGGCCGGCGGATAACTTTTGCTCTGCTGGCGGTGCCGTTTTGAACAACATTCATAAGTATATCAGTCATAATTTGCGCCGTATAAGGTTTTAGAACCTGAACATGCTCCGGCGGCGAAAACTCAAAGAGAACGGTTCCGTCTGCATCCTCTATCTTTGTAATAAAATAGGGAGAGGCGCACCTTGTGCCCATATTTGGGAAAACCGAATATGCGTAAACTATCTCTAAAAGGGAGATGGAACCGGAACCTATGGTGATGGAAAAATCGTTTGCCAACTCGGAGGTTATCCCAAAACTTTTGGCATAGGAGAGAATCTTTTTAATCCCCAATTTTTCGGACATCTTTATGGTCACAACGTTGATAGATTTCGTCACCCCTTCTTTCAAAGTGGTTTCCCCCCGATACTCATCCACAATATTTTTAGGACGCCATATCATTCCGTTTTCATCGGGCTGGGAGATTATCGGAGCGTCCAATATCTTGCTCATAGGCTGCAGACCTTCCTCAAGGGCAACCGAATAAACTATCGGTTTAAACACGCTTCCCACCTGCCGTTTTGCCTGCGTAGCACGGTTAAACATAGTTTTTTCAAAGGAATAGCCCCCCACCATGGCAAGAACAGCCCCGCTCATGGGCTCAACAGCCAAAAGCGACGCTTCCATAGGCGGGTCTTGAACCAGAAGGAATATGTCTTTCTCTTTTTTATCGTTTGCGGGCACCACATATATTATGTCGTTATCCTTAAGAATCTTCTTAAAGTCGTCAAGGCGTCTGTCTTTGGAGTTTACAGGCTTTGCCCACAAGGCGGATGAAAGTTTAATCCTTCCGGTGGTATTGTCTTGAAAAGCTATGGCAAGCTCGGAGCTCTCTACTTTGGTGACAATGGCTTTATTAAAACCGTTCTGTTTTAAGTATGAGGGAACTTCCAAAAGATCGTCTATGGTGGGCGGCACATATATTACGCCGTCCTCCTCCACATATTCGGTTAGGGCAGGGGTATTATTGTCAAGATCGGATAAATGCCCTGCCGGACCGAAATAACCGATCCGTGTGGAGGTGGCATGAAGGTTATTGCGCACTGCCGCTTCCGCCTTCTCCTGAAAATCCATATCCAGGGTGGTGTAAACTTTAAGCCCTCTGTTCTGAGGCGCTTCTATGGCGAGATCCTCTGTAATATATTTCAAGACATAATCCAGAAAATACTCTGCAAACCGCTGACGCGTGGGAGGATTTTCAATAATGGCAAGTGGTTCTTCAATGGCGTTAAGATATTCATCTTCGGTAATAAAGGCATTCTCATACATTCTTAAAAGAACATGGTTCCTTCTCTGAACAGAACGTTCCGCGTTCTTTGTTATATGGGGGGAATAAAGTCTGGGAGAGCGGGGAATACCCGCCAGCAGAGCACTCTCATGAAGGGTTAAATCTTTGGCGTTCTTGCCGAAATAGTTTATGGAAGCCGCTTGAATTCCATAGCCGCCTCTCCCGAAATTCACCTGATTGAGATAGTATTCCAAAATCTCATCTTTTGTAAGATATTTGTCCAACTGGTAGGCGATGACCGCCTCTTTAAATTTACGGATAATCTTCTTTTCCGGCGAGAGGAATATATTTTTTACCAATTGTTGGGTGAGGGTGCTTCCGCCTTCGGCAAAGCGCCCCGCCTTTATATTCTTTAAAGTCGCCCTGATAATACCTAAAAGGTCTATCCCGTTATGCTCAAAGAAGCGGGCGTCCTCCACTGCCACTACCGCAAGGCGCACGCTCATGGGCATCTCCGATATATGGATAGGGTAGCGCCTCTCCGTGCCCAACTCCGCAATGACTCTCCCCTTGGCATCATAAACCATAGAGGGCTGGTTCAGCCTGAATTGGGTCAGTTCCTCAATAGACGGGATATCTCTGGTGGTTTTATAAATAAAAACAGAGAGGATAATCACTGCAAGTATTGAACCGAAAAAGATCGGAACAAGCCCAAACAAAAAAAACTTACTTTTAAGAAATCTTTTAAACATAACTTTAAACACTCATGCAAACAGGAAAATATATACCTAAACTATGAGAATATCAAGTATAATCAGTCTTTCAATCTATCTAAGACGCTTTCATTTATGTCTTGATATACCGTCACCTTATTTCTTGCCATCTTGGCGTTGTATAACGCCAGGTCGGCTTCATTTATCAGAGACGCAAGGGGATCTTTGGAATTTTCTATCTTTCCAAAATCTTCTTTGGAGATCTCTGTAATTCCAATACTTACCGTAACAGAAGCAACATCTTTATCAATGAGGATAGGGGTGGAGGCGATCTCGGTGCGTATCCTTTCGGCAACTTTATAACCGTCGCGGACGGAGGTTTGAGGAAGCAGAATTATAAATTCCTCCCCCCCGTAACGCCCGACGGTATCAACCTCTCTCACCATATCGGTCATTTTGGCGGCGACAATCTTCAGGCAGGAATCCCCCGCCAAATGGCCGTGGGTATCGTTAAACGCCTTAAAGTGGTCAACATCAAGCATGCCGATAGTCGCCACCCCGCCGCTGCGCTGAATACGCTTTATCTCTTTGGTCGCAATCTCGTAAAAATTGCGGCGGTTGTTAATCCCCGTAAGGGGGTCTTTAAGGGCAAGCTCCTGATACCTCTTATGACTTCTTCTAAGGGCGTCCTCCACTTTAAAGCGAACGTCTATCTCTTTGCGCAGATCGTTTGTGAGTTTCTGCAACTTCTCTTCGTTTGCTTTAAGCTCCCTCAGCGTGGCATCCATCTGGACAACCATTTTGTTGAACGCTTCGGAGAAATCCCCCATAAAATCAACTCTCTGGGTGAAATCTCCTTTCGAGACCATCTGGACCTGCCATGTCATATGGCGCAGATTGGCCTGCAGGTTTTTAAGCAATCCGCCGATACTCCCTTTCAGGGGAACTTTAACATTGAAGTCGCCATTGGAGAAAGAGGTAATAACATTGCGTGTTTCAAGAAGATAAGTGTGCAATTCTGCAACCGCCTCGTTTGACGCAAATTGCTCCGGCACTCCGATAATCGCAGGAGCGGTAAGCAAAGAGCGAACCATGTCCACTATCTGTGCTAAAAGTGCAAGCTCTTCTTCGGTCATTATTTATTTGCTATGGCACTGAATCTGCAAGTTCTGTCCCCCGTGCACCAGCACTCAATCTCTTTGACAGTGAAAGAGTGCCCCGCAAACTTCTCAAGGATGCCTGCGATAAAGCCTTCATCATACTTGCATATCTCATAGTCAAGCTCTGGAAGCCCCGAACAGTCAAGATCCTCGTTTACGGTAAGAACGAAGTTGCCGTCGGAGGATTCCTCCGCTCTGAATACTCCTATTCCCAAATCTTTCATATGAACTTGAAGCTGCTTGACAAGCTCGTTTACTGTGGTTGCATCTACTACGTAATGCTTGTAAAACTCTTCGCCGGCAAGTTTGCCCGCGTTGTAAAAAACCTCGTCTGCTTTTTCCGTTCCATATTCAGCTTCAAGCACGTCTCTGAAAGCAAACTGCATCAATCGGTAAACTTCCACTCTTGTATAAGGTCCTAAGTTGGGACGCCCAATCTCAAGGTTTCCAAGTAAATCCCAACTGAACTGATATTTTCTGTTCATATCGCAACCTCCGAAAAACGCTTTTTTACACAAAGATATCAAGTGTTGTTAACAAGGGTATAGTATTCATTTTATTATATATTGTCAATTGTTTAATGCACAACGTATAGAAGTATTCTGATCTTCTCTGTTTAATTTAAAAAGAGGTATTCTTATTTTCTCCATTAAAAAGGCGCATTGAATATATGGATATAGAAGGGCGGGTTAAAATAGCTATGAGTAACGCGGATAACTTGGATTCAGTAAAAGACTTGGCTTCAAAAAAAAGATCAGACAGCTCTTTCAATACATCCAATCTTAAAGTAGTGCTATTCTTAAAGTAGTGCTATAACTTGTTTGTGATACAACTCCTTCCGCTTGTGCTTTATCTCTTTCCACTCTGCCGGTGAAAATACCCTTAACTTCAATGGACGATCACGATCTCCGGGGTATAGCCCATCTTTTTTAATTTTCCCTATTGACAAGCAGTATCGGGGCTTGCTATTATCGCTCTCGAATAGGTGGTTGGATCCGATAAGATGTATTATGTAAAGTAATAAGATTTCATCTGTCCCCTGTTGGTATCCGGAGGGGTTATTTATTCGGGTAACACTTTAATGCCTAGATAGGTTCAATGCCTAGATAGGTTCATTGATGCTTGCAATATTAAAAGGAATAATGCCGGTAAAGCTATTAGGCACGCAATGATATTTATGAACGTAAGTCCAATATTTTTCAATACCATCCCTCCTATTAACGCGCCGCACCCGATACCTACGTTAAAGATGCCGGAATATATGCTTACAGCGGCATCCGCTGCATATGGGGCCAGTTTTAATATATTGTTCTGCATAGATATTCCGAATATTGTCAAGGCTATGCTCCAAGTTATAAAAGCCGCACATATAAGGAATATACTTGTTTTAATGATACTGAGAGCGGCAAGGATTAAGATTATTGCAGATATCCCCGTCATCATAAGCTTAATGGGGCAACTCTCTAAAAATTTTCCGACAATAAAAATTCCTGTAGTTCCAGAAAATCCAAATACAAAGAGAAGCGCCACAATTCCGTTTGCGCTGATATGAACTTCCTCCGCAAGAAACGGAACGACATAGGTGTATAGCGTAAAATGCCCCGTAATAAGAAAACAGGTGATCCCATAGGATAAAAGGAGCGGGGAATTTTTTGCCAATTTTGGCAAGCTCTTTACACTCCCTGTATTTATACTCGGCAATCTGGGAAGAATTACGGCAAGGACGGCAAAAACCGTAATGGATACTGCAGATATTACAATAAAAGTAGTTTTCCAAGTAAATTGCTGACCAATAAAAGTTCCCAGCGGCACCCCAAGCACAGTTCCCAATGCTCCGCCCGCCGCAATAATCCCTAAACCGTAAGCGGTTTTCCCGTTCGGAGCAAGCCTTGCGGCAAGAGGGGTGGCGATAGACCAAAAGACAGAGTGCGCCAAAGCAACTATAAACCTTGATAAGAGCACCGGATAAAATGATGAAAAGAGGGTTACTGTAAGATTTCCAGCGCAAAATATAATCATTAAGATCAATAAAAGCTTTCTCCTATCAAGAGAACCTGTGGCAAGGGTGAGCGGGAGCGACATCACTGCCACAACCCAAGCATACCCTGTTAAAAGAAGTCCGGTTTTTGACGGGGTCTCCCCTACCCCCTCCGATATATCCGGAAGCAACCCCACCGGCACAAATTCAGAGGTAACAAAGATAAAAACAGCCAGAGCAAGGCTTAAAACCGGAAGCCAGCTTTTTATATTATTTTTCAAATCCTTATTTTAATGTGCTGACAAAACCATCAAAGGGGTACTGTAATTAATAGGAAGCATTTTTACTGCTTTAGCGGAAACAATGATTAAGTCTGATACGCCGCTTGGAAGTGCGGCAGATGTGATTGTCTTGTTATATGAATTGTAAATCAGAGTGCAATTAATTCCGTGGGGATGCTTCTCTTTTAATTTATTGGTATGCTTGTTATTTGGTATAGGCATCGTATCCTCTGCACACACAAACAATGGGCACAAAAGCATGAAAGCCATAAACAAAACCGCTTTCTTCATAAAATGCATCATCCTGTTAAAATAAAAAGTTTGTAATTATAGCGGTTTTTTATTTCGTATACTATATGGAAGGCAAGAAAACCCCTTCACCGGAGTTAAAAGGAGATAGTAAAGGCTTAATACTCCCGCTCTAAGATATATTACCATAAAATCCGCATCTTTCCAATTAATTTATGGAAAAAACAGCTTCCCCCAGAAAGCCGGATAGCAACGTTGTTTTAAGATAAATAGGTTTACGGAGTTGGACATACGCCGCAGTAGCTTATCCCTTAGCCCCAATCTTAACTCTTTCCGCCAGAGCATAAAGATCATCCCCTCTAAGGGCGCCGCCCATAAGCTCTGGAAGTTTGGACGGAGTGCAGCCGAAGCTGGGTATGCCGAGATTGGCAATCTTTTTGGCAAGAGCCTCGTCATAGGACGGCACTCCCCTATCGGAAAGCGCCAGCAAAACAAGAACGGTTACGCCGGATTCCCTCATCTCCTTTAACTGCCGCAAAAGCCCCGCCTCAACCCCTCCTTCATAGAGATCAGAGATAAGAATAAATACAGTTTTTTTAGGATTATCAATGAATTGAGAACAATATTTAAGGCTTTTATTTATATCTGTCCCGCCGCCAAGTTGGACTCCGAATAATATCTCCACAGGATCGCTCCCGCAACTCTCGGTTAGGTCAGCAACTTCGGTATCAAAAGCGACTATGCGGGTATCCAGAGCTGGCAGAGACGCAAAAACCGATCCCATTATTGAAGCATATATAATGCTGTCAGCCATAGAACCGCTCTGATCCATATCAAGGATAATTCGCCAGTCTTTATTCACATGACGGTTCTCAAAAAAGTAAAACTTTTCAGGAACTATCCGTTTTTTTTCGATGTCATAGTTTTTAAGG
The DNA here is from genome assembly GCA_031278965.1 of Deferribacteraceae bacterium. Classification (GTDB taxonomy): domain Bacteria; phylum Chrysiogenota; class Deferribacteres; order Deferribacterales; family JAISNW01; genus JAISNW01. The sequence goes on along the minus strand of JAITJJ010000081.1, from coordinate 5,490 downwards.
TTTTTGCGGATGGTGAGTTTCCAATCGGTGTTGGGAAGAGAGGGGATTGGAGAGTGCTTTTTGCGATTAAGCGCCCCTGTGACCGCTCTTTTAAGGTCGTGCTCCATCTCTTTTAATATCCCGTCCACAAGGGTTTTTACCAACGCCCTTGCCTGTTCTTTGGATTTTTTGGGAATCTGATTCTTTAGGGCAAGCAGAGTGCTTACAATAGAGAGATCGGGTTTAACTTTGGATAGGGTTTCCGGTTCCAACAATAACTGTTTTAAGCCTTTCCGCTCTATGGCGTCGCTTTGAATAACACTCACCGCATCATCGGGGAAGAAATTGCGTATATCGGCAAGCCACTTTGCAATGTTCGGATAAGATGCTCCAAGCCCCGCACCTCTCCCCTGCTCTTTATTTTCGGTATCATCGTATATGGCGGCAAGAGCAGCGTCCATAAGGGCATCATCTCCGGCTAAAATACCCGCGCCCTCACCTCTCATAGCCCGCAATTTATTATCCGAAGCCGCTCCTAAGATCAGCCGCCAACGTTTAATGGAGTTTTCTCTCACAGATCCCCCAAATCAAAATCGTTTAAATCTTTCAATGCCTCTTCCTCACCCTCGCTCAGAGTGTCTTGAAGAATTTCCGCCGTGCTTTGCGCATCAAACCCCCAAATATCCGCCAATATCTCGCAGATACCGGTTTTTTCCCTCGCTTCAAAGCAAGAAAACGCCCGTCGCAGGGAGAGCATGGCAACCTTATACTCATCGTCGTCCAAACCATCTATATACTCGTCCAACTGCTTCCAGAGAAAGATTCTTGAAAGGAGAAGGTATCGGTTACGGCGGGCAAGCCCTTCAAACCATGCCGCCCCTGCTTCAGGGGTATTCCCGGCTGAAAGGCGGCGGGAGACCTCCCTTGATAATTCGCTCTCTGTTATCTCTCCTCGCTCCAAAAGAATTGAAAAGGCAAAACCCGATAATAACGGATTCTTCTCATCTGAGAACGCCAATAATTTTAACTGCTTCAACCATATGGCATCTTGAACGCTCTCCTGCTCTCGAGTGATATAGTGCATAGCCGCCATATTGTCCGCGATATCGGAAGCGGTCTTATAATCACAAGAAGATGCGCCGTATAAAAGGAGAGCCCCTTTAAGAAAGAGTTGCTGAAGGATAGGAATAACAGCTTCGGTGTCAAATCTGCGGATGCTCCCGTATTTAACAAGAAAACTCATCTCTCTGGCGGCTTGTGCGGATGCGGTAAAACTCTCCGTTTCACTTGCCAGTGCTTGAAGTTTTTTTATGGCGTCAAGGACAGAGCTTTTAAGATTGCATTCACAGGCAACGCTTACAAGTTTTGCCACCTCCGCAACATCACCTGCTTTTTCAAGTTTTTCTTTAATTATATATGATGCGGCAACTTCCGCAGTATCACCGTATAGAACGGATTCCACAAGGCGAATCTCTACTTCCGGCGTCCAGCACAACACCCATTTTTCCCGCCAAGTCGCGCTCTCCTGTCTGCTTGCGGTTTGCTTGGCAAAACCTATGTCAAGCACGTCAAGGCGGTTTAAAAATATTGACCTTTCAAGATCAAGGAAGGCGGATTCTTCACCTTTTACTTTAAGATTTTCGCGGAGGTCAAGCTCTAAATCTTGTGCAACGGGAGTCTTAAACCGTTCAAGTTTCAGCTTTTTAAGGAAGCGGTTCATATCATCCTGAATAGGCGTTTGACTGACGCCCTCCGGCAGTTCCCCGACATGGAGGCCCACATCAAGGGATGCAAAAGTTTCGGCAATTTCAGCAAAACTCCCCTCCGCCATAGTTGCCACAGCACTGTCATGAAGGTCTTTCAATGTGGGAAGAAGCCCGCCGTGCATAAACTGTATGGAGCGGGCAAGCCGCACCGCCTCTATAGCTGTTGCGGTGGAAGAATAACCCTGTTTCTTGCGGTGTATAGCCGAAAGCGCCGCGATATACCTGGAGGGGAGCGTTTCCAAATCCCCTGTTTGCATAGCTTTATACATAAGCTCATAATAATAAGGGGCGTAGTTACCCGCCCCATAGCCGGAAAAAGTGCTAAGCCTGTAATAGGTATAGGGCATAAGGGTCATCTTTGTTTCAAGGCGTGGAAGTGACGCAAGCTCTTCATTGCTCATGGGCTCAGCGTTCATTACGCCTGTTAGGTGGTAGGCGCCCAAAACAGCAACAATCTTTTCAGGCAAATATCCGTCTTTTACTGCCTCCCCTATCTGCCGCTTCATATAGGATTCCCGCAGAGCATTAACGGAGAAAGAGAGCGGTTCAACCTCTTTCTCCCACCCTTCCGATAAGCGGCGCATTTCGGCGGAGTGGAGAGCAACGGAGCGGAGATAGGAATCTGTTTCCAAATTATGTTCAAAGTGCCGTTCCCAATATGCATCATAGTCATCTTCGCCGCCTAATTTTGCCGCAGTCTCATAAAGCCCTTTGCGATAACGGTAAAATTCAATTCCGGCAATTCTTTCAGGCGAACTCTCTCCCCCGCTTGCTTCTCTGATATGCAATTCTTCTTCAAGGCGGTATAAGGGGGCTTTTATGTTTGACGGGAGATCGATGAACCGCACGCTTTTTTTATTATCCTTCGCCCATAACATACTCTGATATTCCGGTGAGTAGGAGGCAAAAGGATATACAATGGAGTGAACCGGAAGTTGAACGGTATAGCAGAGGATCGCCACAGGCATCTTAACCCCCAGCCCCGTAAGACCCTCTATTAAATGCTCGGCATCGGAAGGATTTTCAATAAGAACTATGTCCGGCTTCGTTTTATCCAAAAAACGGCGGATATGCCAAGCTCCGCCTGCGGAAAGGTGACGGATACCAAAGAGACGAACACCATCAGCGGTGCGCCAGTTTTCAGTTTCATCCAAAACCCCGCTGTTCAATAAATCTTGCATATCCCTCCGAACCGCCCAACAACATATAGTGCGAATTCAGGAAAATTTTCAGTTCTCCGAAAATTGCCTAACCCTTCTTGTGCGATAACGGGTTGCGCCCAGAGTATCTATCACTTCTATTCCCTGTGCGGAAAGGGTATCCCGAATAGCATCAGCTGCTGCAAAATCTTTATTTTTTCTTGCTTCCGCTCTCTTTTTAATAGCCTCTTGCACAACGCTTTCAGGGACGGTAAGATTGGCGGCGAACCACTCTTCGCTGGTTCCCCCGGTTACCCCAAGCACATTGTCTATAGTTTTAAATATCTCTGCGGAAACATCCCTTAGCTTTACAAGGGAGTTTTCCCGTAACTTTTGGGAGAGGAGTTTATTGGCGGCGCGAACCATATCAAAGATTGCGGCAACAGCGGAAGGGGTATTGAAATCATCCGTAACGGCATATATAAAATTACGGTAAAAATCGGTTTTCAGCGTTTCTATCTCATCCAGCACATCGAAGCCTTTAGAGGAAGGCACGGCGTAAGTCAACTCGTCTTTATAAAAATATATCCGTTCTAGCGAGCTTTCCGCCTCATAAAGTTTTGTTTGAGTATACTCAAGCGGACTGCGGTAGTGGGTGGTAAGGAGGAAAAAACGGAGGGTTTCGCCGTTTACCGTCTTCAATATATCCCGTATGGTTAAGAAGTTGCCCAGTGATTTTGACATCTTCTCTTCTCTGATGTTTACAAATCCGTTATGAATCCAGAAACGGGCATACGGGAGGCCGTTTTTTGCCTCACTCTGGGCTATCTCATTTTCATGGTGCGGAAAGATAAGGTCTTGTCCGCCGCCATGTATATCTATGGTTTCCCCAAGCAGACTTCCGCACATCACGCTGCACTCAATATGCCAGCCGGGGCGACCCTTTCCCCAAGGGGAATCCCATGAGGGCTCCCCCGGTTTTGCTCTTTTCCAGAGGGCAAAATCCAGCGGATTTTCCTTACGCTCATTTATATCCACACGGGCACCGGACAAAAGATCATCAATATTGCGGTGGGAGAGCTTGCCGTAACTTTCAAAGGAGTGAACCCGGTAATACAGATCGCCGTCAACAGAGTAGGCAAACCCTTTTTCTTCAAGAACACGGCAAAAATCCACCATATCGGGGATATGCTCGGTTGCAAGAGGGGTGTGGGCGGGAGAGAGTATATTGAGGGCGGACATATCCTCATTATGCGCCTGTATATAGCGTTTGGTAATGCTTTGCCAATCCTCCCCCGTATCCGCCGCTTTGCGGAGAATCTTATCGTCTATATCGGTGAAGTTCTTGACGAATATAACATTCATGCCAAGCCATTTAAGAACGCGGTGTATCACGTCAAAGGCAACTGAACTGCGGGCATGCCCCAAGTGACAGAGGTCATATACCGTTACGCCGCAAACATACATCCGCACGGCATCTCCCGTTTGCTCAAACGGTTCTTTGGAAGAGGATAAAGTGTTGTAAATATTTAGCATTATGCGGATATATTAATGAAATAGCCGCAACCTTGTCAAGTTATAATCTGTTCTCGCCCTATGGTCTTCATTTATCTTTACAATTCTTACGGGCGGCTTTTACTTTTTCTTATAATTTTTACAAAAACATTCGGAGCTTATTATTTCTTAAAAACCTTTATTTTGAAAGGAGGGTTAATTAACTTTTTTTACGTTGACCATCAGCAATTTAGCGAATAGCATACTGACCATTAAAACATATCTGCCAGATAGGTTTACTATGCTATGGGAGGGGGAAAGAGATGAGATGTTTGTGTAAAAAAGGCGCGCGTACACTGACAGAGGCTTGCTTTTGTCAGCACATAAAACCGTATCACTTATCACTGTCGGCGACAGTGATAAGTGGTTGTTTTTCGAAGACGGGAGGGATATTATTGCTCTTAAGAGCGAAATTGGCGTTGTATTGCTTTACGCAGGAGTTTGGGAATGTGTTCGTCTGCTCCAAGCCGGTGACGCCTGCCTGTTTGAGAAGGAACGGCAGGCGTCCCTGCAATGTTCCGAATACTCTTTCCACAAGCCCTTTTGCCCGGGGGAAGCTGCCGGTTTTTATTTCCGCCCCCGGCTGTTCACAGGCGTAACCGAACAGGGTGAAGGTATCGTCTTCCGGGCATTTGCTGTTTTTATGCTTATATTCAAACACAGTGCGCCGGTCTGTGAAGAAGCCGGACGGTATCCCGTAACCGGTCAATATCTGATGGAATACGTTATAGTATCCATTGAGCGTTTCCTGTTTATCAAAGTATGCGCCCGCCATAATTTTTATTGCATCATCTGCGGCTGTATGCAAACGGTTTTGCTCAGTGCCGGACCAATTATGCTGACAGGCATCCATCTGTATCATCTCCCCAAAATTGAAAGACCCTGACCTTCCGGGATGAGCATCGCAACGCTGGAGCTCTATATTTGACTTGGGATTATAAGCTGCCCGGGGGAAGCTGCCGGTTTTTATTTCCGCCCCCGGCTGTTCACAGGCGTAACCGAACAGGGTGAAGGTATCGTCTTCCGGGCATTTGCTGTTTTTATGCTTATAT
>JAITJJ010000040.1 GCA_031278965.1 Deferribacteraceae bacterium | reverse complement strand
CCCTTTTTAACAGCCCTCAGGAATCCACCCCAGATATTAATGCTCAAAAAAACGTAAAATTAAAAATCCAAATACTTATGTCTTAATTTTTTTGGGACATTTTCAAAAACACTTTACACTGTAACGGTGAAATTATCCAGAGCTCCTACATTTCTCCGCAGAATATCATATACTTTATCAACTATATAAGTTGGAGTATAAAAACTTCCGTAGTTTATAGTATCTCTGAAATTGAGATGAACCTGCTCTTTCATAGCGGTATAATAAGCGATTTAAAAGATTAATTCAAGGGCTTTGGCAACTTCGTCTTACCCCTTTTTGCGCTTCTCTTCTATGCAGGGTGTTTTTTTAAATAGTTCCAAAAGAGGGGGACGCACTTTGTTAAGCGCGTTCCCCTCCCAAAGCCCAATACCGGAGATGAGGTTCAATACCGGAGTTTATTTTACTCCCGCATTCTTAACTGCGCTTTCCCCCGCAATCCGCCCAAATGTGATCATCTCGGAGGTGGAGTTGCCGCCTAAGCGGTTTGTTCCGTGAACGCCGCCGGTCACTTCACCTGCGCCGTAAAGATTCTTTATAGGTTTTAAGTCTTTGTCAAGAACCTGTGCATCGGTGTTTATGTAAGCTCCGCCCATTGTGTAGTGGACACCCGGAGCAACCTCTATGGCGTGATAACTCCCATGCCCGAAATTCTGCCGCATAATCTTGCGTCCGAAATCATCATCTTTATTTTTAGCAACAAAGCCGTTGTAACGTTCAATGGTTTTAGCAAGATTATCCGCCGGAACATTTATTGCCTTTGCAAGTTCCGCAATGGTATTGCCGCTCTTTACAAGCCCCAAATGGAAATATCCTTTAATCTGTGCAAGGCGTTCCACCGTATCATCATCAATAATGAGGTAAGCGGTTTTGCCTTTTTGAGCAAGGATAGCGGCGGAGGCTTTATCCCGCGTAGTGAGTTCATCCACAAAGCGGTTGCCCTCATGATTTACCAAGATTGCCCCAACCCCCCTTACCGCCTCGGTTATAAGTATCTGGCTTCCCACCGCAACAGACGGATGGATCTGAATCTCGTTCATATCAATAAGGGTTGCCCCTGCATCTGCGGCAAGCGCCATGCCTTCCCCTAGTGCTCCGGGTTGGTTGGAAGTGGTCATCCCCTTAAATGCAGGGCGCAGACTCTCTACCAAGGCGGCATTGGCGGAAAAACCGCCGGCAGCCAAAACAACTGACTTGGCTTGAATCAGATAGAGCCCGGAGTGTTTGCCTTCCACCAAAACTCCGGTTACTTCCCTGTTTTTGTTGATGAGGAGGTGAACTGCCTTAGAGTTTAGGCGAACCTCAATATTTTTTTCTTCGGCGATACGCTTCATATTATTTATGAGGTATGAACCAACCGCAATACCCCCCGCGGGTGCATGGAAACGGGGCTGAGACGCTCCGCCGCCGGCATTGACCTGACTTAGGTTTATCCCGTAAGAACTCAGCCATTCAATCGTATCGTTGGATTTGAAAGCAAGAATGTTTACCAACTTGGGGTCGCTTTTAAAACTACCGCCTTTCATCGTGTCGTAGAACATATTTTCAGGGCTGTCGGTAATATTTGCCAACTTCTGGAATTTTGTCCAAGCCGCATTTGTGCCTCCGGCTGAAAGTTGGCTGTTCCCGCCCGGTATAGGCATCTTTTCCAAGACTACAACTTTTGCGCCGGCTTCTTTTGCAGTTATTGCCGCGGCATACCCTGCACCTCCAGAACCTATTATCACCAAGTCATACTTCTCTGAAAAGAGCGGTTTTGCCTTAGCGTAATCTTTAACATCAAAGGTCTTGTATTGGGGCTTTTTGCCCGCAAACGGAATGTTAAGCTCCGCAAAGCTGTGGCAGTTGTTGCAGTATACAAAAGAGGGCGTATGTCCGGTATGGCAGGCGGTACAGTTGATCGTGCCCAAATGAGATTTATGCGGGTTAATCTCTCCCTTAGGTGCCACAGATTCTGCAACGCTCGGCAGATCGCCGTGACAGTTCATACAGGCGGTATTGATTGATGTTTCACTATCGTCAACCTTAACTTTTCCATCGTGGCAAGTGATGCAATCCGAATTGCCCTTTTCCACATGGGAGCCGGCAAGATATTTTGCTTTTTCTCCGATAGAATGATCCTTAACCTCCTGAGGAGAAAACTGCTGCGCATACACGCAAAAACCTGCCGTAAGAGCAAACATAATAAAAACAGTAAACAATTTCTTCATCGTAACCTTCCAATCCAATATACTATGCTTAAATTATAATCCTATGACGGCAATTGTCAAACAATTTGCACGATCAATTTCCGTGAATAAAGTTAACTGGTTGTAAAAGTTTGCATATTTTCCCTGGCATTTAGTGTCATATAAATATTTACGAGTTTTTAAAATATGCCATAGTGACGTTGTCTTAAAAAATGAGGCGGCGGCATATGAGAGAAAATATATAAAAATCGAACCAAACACGATTTTGCGGAGTGAGCTGGAGAAGTTCAGCAAGACTGGCATACATAGCGTTAGATTGGCAAATAGAGCGAAAATAATGCTTGAACTGTGATAAAGCTAACGGGCTTAAACCTTTGACGCAGGAACAGATCGCACAGAAGGTCGGATTAATTCCATTTTTAAGTCATTATGTATATAATATTCCTAAAGAACGACAGGAGGGGATATTATGGCTCGAAAAGCGAGCGGGCTGCCTGTATTGGGAATAGCGAAGAACTTTATGGCAAAAGCGATAACCGCAAATGAATTCTGGCATATTTTGACGGTTAATACCGTCAAAATACGGCGATGCGGATCCGTATGATATGGAATCTGATTGCATTCATACGATTTTCCTTTTAAAGTCCGGTTTTTATCAAACGTATTTTTCAAGCTCATCCGGGTTTAGAGGGAACTTCCCCCCGCTCTTTCTGTCCGCCTTGAAACCTGAAACGGGCTTATCATCAGAATAGATAATTTCGGCGGTTATTTTTGCATTTTCGTCATAAAATCTTGCTTCCCCCTCTCTTTTGCCTGCCTTCCCATAGTAAACGGCAGACATCATGCGTCCGTTGGAGCGGTATAGTTTTTCGGTCCCCTGTTTTTTTCCGCCCTTAAAAGGGGTTTCCCTTATCAGCCGCCCTTCCCTGTTATATTCTTTTTCAACGCCTTCACGAATATCATCCTTATACTGGGTTGCCAGACGCAATTTGCCGTCTTCAAAATAATGTTTTTCTGTTCCATATTTCTTCCTGTCTTTATATAGTGTTTCCGGCATAATCCCGTCATTTTCAAAAAATGTCCCCTCAATTTCATTTGGAAGGGTGGCGGGTTTCCAGGTAGATTCGCCCGTCTGCGGAAGTTCAGGGAAGTTTTGAATTATCCTAGGTTTCGGCGCTTTCTCACCGTCAGAGGTATCGTCTGGTTTGCCGTAAAAAACCGTCTCGTCAAATCTGCGGTTTTTAACTGTCTTTGTTTTAGGCGGCAGGAATAGTGGGATTAAAATAACGGCAATTACTGCAAGAAAAATAATAATACCGCTGTTTCGCAAAGAAGTTTTGCCGATAATCTGCACTGCAAAGACAAAGCCGAATGTGATAACCGCAAGGGTTATTATTGCCTTACTCTTCGCCATCCTGATAATAATCCTCGTAATCTTCATCTTCAAACGGCTCGTCCGAAAGGAAGCGCTCTTCTTTTAAGCCGCTTTGAAGACCTTTGCGAAAGTTTATCTCTTTTTTGGGTTTTCCCGGATCCACCGAAATGAGGGGGAAGAAAAAATTAAATGCCCGCGCAGGGATAGGGCGATCAGGATAAAACTTTGCGATGCCGTTTTTTTCTCCATCCTTAAAAGGTATTTCGGAAGATATCTTTCCGCTGCGGTAAAACGCTCTCTCTATTCCCTCTTTAAGTCCAGCTTTGTAAGGGATCGCCTTAAAAATCCTGTCGCTGTCCGGATAATAGATTTTTGCCACACCTTCCGCCAAACCGTTTTTGCATGGAATTCCCGCCAAAGCCTCATCGCCGCCTTTAAGAAGCGCCGTCCTGTAATCCTTGTTTGAATAAGAAGCGTAGTCATATTCTTGACCGAGTTTTGAAATATCCTTCCCTTTTATAACGGATATTTCGCCTTTTTTATAGACAACAACTCTAATGGGGTTTCCTGAACCGTCAAACCATATTTCTTTTCCGTCTTTCATCCCATTATTGTATGAGGTGCGGCGCAAGAGCCCTCCGTTCCTGTAAATCGCCTTCACTTCTATGGCGGAGACCGAAGAATACTTCTCCTGCAAGCCGTCAAGCTCCCCATTTTCATAGTTGGCAATCTCAGAGAGTTTTCCAAGAAAAAAATATGATGTAAACCCGTGCAGCTTGTGATGCTTATAATTAGCTTCGTAAGTGAGTTCTCCTTTATCATAGCGTCTGTAAGCCCCGTGCCTCTCCCCATTTTTATATGCAGTTTCCGATATAAGTCTCCCGTCGCTGCTATATTCTTTTTGTATACCGTCAATAACCCTGTTTTTGTAAGGAGTTTCTTCCTTGACCTTTGTTTTGCCATTATCATAATAACTTCTTTTTACTTTAACCTCAGCGGTTTCCAATTCTCTCTCATATTCGTATTCCTCGTCATATTCTTGCCTATATCCGGTTCCCTCTCCGTTTTTATAACCGATTTCACTTTCCAGCCTTCCGTTTTCCCTGTATTGCTTTACTATCCCATGTATTTCATTATCTTTATACGGCGTTTCACACTTCGGCTTCCCGTTCTCGTAATACTCTCCCTCAACTCCGTTTAACTCTCCGTCTTTATATGGTGTTTTACGTTTAATACCGCCGTTTTCATAATATTCTATCTCAACTCCGTTTATTTCGCCGTCTTCATAAGGCGTCTCACTCTTCACTATACCGTTTTCAAAATATTCCTTTTCTACGCCGTTCAAGAGATCGTCTTTATAATAACTCTCCTTATACAGAACGCCGTTTTTATACCATTTTCCCACACCGTTTTTATCTCCGTCCAGATAGGTGACCTCCGCGGCGAGTACCCCTTTTTCATAGCTTTTTACAATCCCTTCAATGCTGCCGTCCTTAAAAGGCAGTTCTTCGGTGAGGCTGCCTTTTGAGTCATATATCTTTTTTATCCCTTCCTTAGAATCGTTTAAGTAAGGAGTTTCGCTTTCTAGCTTTCCATTGGCGGCATATTCTCTCTCTGTTCCATTTTTCAAACCGTTTGCATAGGGGGTTTCATACTCAATCTTGCCGTTGGAGCGATAACGCTTCTGGGTACCGTTTATAAGACCTGCGACATATGGACTTTCCATAAGGAGTTTCCCGTTGGAATAGTAGGCTTTGTATACTCCCTCAACGACTCCGTTTTTATAGGGTGTTTCGGAAGATAATCTTCCGTTGTTATAAAAAGAGCGCAGCACCCCTTCTGAGGAGATGTCGCCTTCAATTTGAACGTTATTGCTCCGAAGAACGCCTTCTGTTATAATGTTATCCCCTAATATTACCTTGTCAGCCATATCAAACCCTCTAATTTTTTAACAATAATTAATAGATAAGCGAAGTGTCAAGTAAAATGGGTGTCAAAAAACGGTAAACAAAGCGATCCCTCTCTGAGATAAACAGATAGCAGGGGAAAAGATTATGGAACAGAAGATAAGTTCCGTATGGCTAGAAAACTGATTGGAAAATTGGGATGACACGTTATGTATAGCGTCATAAATACCATTATAATTAAGATGCACATATATATTATTCACCGTTTGCGGTTTTATTCACTTGGGTTAAAAATTCTTTAGTAGCATCATAGCCCTTGATCTTTAAAATATGGTTTTTCGCCACAAGTTCTACAATCTCTGACATATTCCGACCAGGAGATACCGGGCAGCGGGTAACGGGGATCGGAACCCCGAATATCTCCTCATGAGTCTCCGCAGTATTCAAGCGGTCTACCGTTGTGTCATCGTTCCATTCGGCGTAATCCATAAGTTTTATTATTAAATCCACCTGTTTTCTGCAGCGGACAGAGGTAATCCCGAACATCTTGCTTATGTCAAGCACTCCTACCCCCCTAAGTTCTATCCGGTTTAACAAAACCTCGCCGCAGGATGCAACAATATAGTGCTGCATCCTTCTTAGGGTAACAATATCGTCAGCCACAAGCCTATGGCCTCGCTTTATAAGCTCCAGGGCGCACTCGCTCTTGCCTATCCCGCTCTTGCCGACAATAATGATTCCTGTTCCGTATACCTCCACACATACCCCTTGCATAACTGTTTCTTCCGCCAACGCATACTCAAGGTGATAGGCAAGCTCATTATAAACTTGCATGGTATGCTCATTAAAGAGGGCAATTGGAATGCTAAAGCGGCTTGCGGTTTCAATTAGGGCGGAGGGAGCGGAGAGAGCCTTGGATATTACATATAAAGATGAGTTATGTTGGGCAAGTTCCGCTAATATATCGCGCTTTCCCTCTTCTGAAAGGGTTAAGATATAGTTAATCTCCGTATCGCCAAAGAGTTGAACCCTATTGCGCCTTATGTGGTGCATGCATCCCGCAAGGGCTAAACCCGGTCTCTGAACCCTGGCCGAATTCACAACGGCAGTATCTAAAAATTCTTCGCATATCACTTCTTGAGGGGTAATTCGGGGAAGCCCGCAAACTATGGATCGGGCGGTAATCTCCTTCGTCATCAATTAAACAGGCCGATGTTTCCATCATCTCGCTTGTATACTACATTCAGCGCCCCCACCTCGTTACGGAATACAAAAAAATCTTTATTCATAAGGTCCATTTGCATAGCGGCTTCTTCCACAGACATAGGTTTAACATCTATGCTCTTTGAAATTATCACTTCGGGCTTTTCCTCTTCCACCGAGGCGGCTTCATAAACAGCCATCTGCAATGAGGAAGAGTGCTCGGCGTGCTTGCGCTGGCTTATACGGTCCTTATAGCGCACCACCTGCCTTTCAATCTTATCAACAACCAGATCAAGGGCGGCGTAAGGATCGCTGGAAGTTTCCACCCCTTTCAGGTAGAGCCCTTTGGAGTGGGCTAAAACTTCAACCACATATGAGTTTTTATGTTGCATTGCAAAGGTAACAGTGAAATCAACGGTATCGGAAGCAAAGTATTTTTTAATTCGGGCAAGTTTTTTTTCAGAATATGAACGCATGGCTTCCGTAACTTTAAGCCCTTTGGAAACGATATTGATGTTCATATAAACCCTCCATATTTAAATTTTGTCAGCAAAATAGTAATTATGGCAAAAAAAGGCTTGCACGGTATAACCTTTTGCAAGCCTCATTTCTTTTCAGACTTTAAAGCGCACTAAGATAAATCTTAAATTCAAAGATAGATGCGCCAAGTTAAACAGAGTAAAGAGGGGCAACCCGCTATGCCAAGCAAAAGCCGCCCCCACCTCCGATATATTTTACTTGCCGTCGTAAAGGCTCCAAGGACCTCTGGTTTTAGCAGTGTTTACGGCATTGTTCTTATCGCTCTCGCTATAAGCCCTGTTAATTACAAACTCCTGATCGGGGTAAATAAGGTCAGGATCCTTGATTGAGGAGTTGTTTGCCCAATAGATAAGAGGCCAGAAATACGGATCGGAGTATTTGGCGATGGCTATCTTCCAGAGGCTGTCACCTTTTTTAACTATATATGTTTCGGTGTCGGCTACCGGAGCAGCTTCTTCGGGAACGGAACGCGCCAACAGATCTTCAATGAGGCTAAGCTCGGCATCCGCTTGATCCACTGCGTATTGCGCTTCCTGAACATCGCACTCATCTATCTTTTCAAGAGCTGTTTCATGGTATTGGTTAACGCTCGTTTCGGCGGCGGCAAACTCATTGGGGATGGTTTCCTCCCCTTCAGCGCGCAACCCTTCCAAACGGGATTTTTGATCTTCAACTATTCCTGTTAAAGATTCAACATCCGCCTTGTTTTTATCATAGCCGGGGAGAGCCACTTCATAGGAATCACGGGCTCTGCCGTATGCTTCGTCAGCGCCTGCAGTGTCGCCTTCCCCGCGCAAAACGAAAACTTCTGCAAGTTGATCCCGCGAATCTTTAAAAGCCAGGTCTGCACAAGCACCGGAATAACCGTCTAAGGTCGCCTGAAGCTCTGCGGCAGGATCAGCCTCTTCTGCAGGCGGTGTTGAACCTCCGCAGCCAAACAGAAACCCCAACACTGTAATCATTAAAAATATCTTTTTCATCGGAAGTACCTCCATAATAACTCTCACATTACCTTGAATACAGCAAACTAACTAGCAAGTCAACATTTTTTTTAATATTCACTGTATGAAGGCGGCCTATAATTTATTTTCCCAGATAGATACGGACACAAAACACCTATTACAATATCCCTGAATATTACTTGCAGACGAGGCTATTAAATCCGCCTAACCCGCGAAGGCGAACCCTAAAATATTATTTTAGGGTTCGCCTTTGTGCCTTTTCAATGGAGGCGGGGGGAATCGAACCCCCGTCCGCAATGCCTATTATCTACAGCGCTACATGCTTAGCCCCGCGTTTAAGTCTCTCCCTTCCATGCCCGCGGAACCGGCTAAAGTCGGGAAAAGCCCCTAAAAGTTTTGCCAAAGCAGAAAGGGCGTCTGCCTTGACTAGCCGGAATTTTTTACGCCTGTCTAAAACACCTCACGGCGGGGTTTTTTAGGAGACGCCGCCGCGCTAATTAGGCGGCGAGAGCCAACTCTTGAGTGTCGTTAGCGTTTATTTTTTTTCCAAGTTTTTACAAGGTCATGGTCCTTGACATGCTCTGCAGACCTTCGACACCCCGTCGAAACCGAGCGCCCCCTGCAATATAATAAGTATATATTTTTTTTCAAAAAAAAGCAAGGGGGATTCAAGAAATCCCGCCAAGCTCAAAATTTTCTTTACTATATTCGGGAAATATCTAATAATGCCGCTATGCGGATCGGTAGCTTCTTATTATTCTCTCTGGCATGTCATATTTTACTTTTGCTTATTCATCTTGCGCCCCCTTCACAAAAAAGCATTACCCCGATTGAGGTGGCAAGGGTGAGCAAACCCGCGTTGCCGCAAACTGCCCCCGCTCCGCAGATATCTGAACCTGTGCCTCCCAAGCCCGCCGTAGCGCCAATAAAAAGCCCGTCCCCGGCGCAGGTTGCCCCAACCCGCCCTGCTCCGGCGGAAACCAGGGTTAAAGCTCCTCCTGAAACTCCCCCTCTCCCTGAGGAAAGCGCACTTCAACCGGAATCGCACGTAAGATCCGTTATAACTCCCCAAATACCCGATCCCGACAGACCGCCCGCTCCTATGAGCGTTGATGAATTTTTGGCGGGGCAGGAAGAGCTTAAAGAACGAATGGGTCCCGATAGGGATATCCCGGATATAACGCGGGATTATCTCCGCAATCAAGAGAAGGTTCCGGGCGAGGATTCTGTTTCTTTTAATAAAATGTCTTTTAAGTACGAGGCATATTTTTACGCCTTTGCCCGCTCTCTGTACCGACAGTGGAAATATCCCGCCGATGCCGCAAGAAGGGGAGAGGCGGGGATAGTGCGGATAAACTTTTCTATAACTAGGGAAGGGAGAATTACAAATGTAATACTCCTTGAATCAAGCGGCTATCCTGCTCTGGACCGAGAGGCGATAAGGGCGTTGAGGAGTATGGACGCCGTGCCGCTTCCAGAGTGGAGCGAGCTTAATATGATGCATGTCAACGGATATTTTATATATTCTCTAAACGGGATGTATAGGTTATTTTGAAGCTATGCTTTTCCGTAGTTTTTACTGCAATTTGCCATCATTTTTTTATAAGAATCCTCTGATAAATATTCTCTCAGAAAATTTTAAAAAGTTTGATGATATTTTTTTCACATAGTGCTAGTATAAGTTCATGGTTAGATATGCGGCTGTTTTTATAATTTTTTCTCTTTTAATCGGGTGCTCCGGGATTCCGGAACCGGAACTCTCCATAAACACCTTCACAGACGGGTATTATCCGTGTGTCAGAGTCGTTTTCCCTGAAGTGCCCGCTCTGGAATATATTGATACATCCTCAGATGAGTATGAAGAGACGGTTGAATATTTTATCTCCATTCCCGCCCTTAGCCATTACAGCTATAAGATAACAAAGAACCGTTTTGTTTTACCGCCGCCGGACAACTCAAGCGCGGTAACGGAAGTAAAGCTCCCTGTTTGGACGCACCCCCTTGCGGAGAAAGAGGGTGTTATCTATAAGATGCCTCTTTCAGATGAGAACAGCCGTGAAGGGGTGATTATGCTTATTCCGATAGATGGGGATATATATTTGCGAGGAATAGTAGGGGAGGGCACCGTTGAACGCCCCGTAGGCGAGCAGGACGCAAGGGCGTTTGCCGCGGGAGTATTCATCACAGCCGACCGCCTTGTGCAGAGGGGAACTTATGCTCGCCACTTCTCTCTGTCAGAGTGGCAGAAGTCCAAAACAGGAAAGCGGTATACGGAAGATATGATAAAACAGGTGGAATGGTTTTTTGACAATATCAGTATCGTGCAGTGCAGGTAAAAGCCGCCTGTAATTTTAAAGAACCAAAACCGGACCCTCCGCCTCATAAGCAAAAGGTGTTAGTATCAGTAGAGAATAATAGCAACGTGTTTGCGTGATAAAAGGTTGCCGCTCAAGAAAAAATCCCGTATTTTATATTCTTCCCAAGCGCCTACCTGTATCTGGATTTAGAGGTGCCGCGAGTTCCCCACCCTTCTGGATGCCGCGCGTCGTGCCCTATCATATAAACGGATTTCACCTGCAGGCTATGGTTATACTCGTATACCGCGGCGGTTATCGCCGCCACAATCATCGGATCAATCTTATCAACGGAAACAATCGGGGTTTCAGTGGGAAGCGGGATACGGTATTTTAATATGAAATGCTCCAGCTTTGCAATCAAGAGCACGCTGAGAAAGACTATTAAAAGAACAAGAAAATCTATCCCTATCCCCACCGCCGCAAAGGAAAAGGCATCCGATACGGAGGCAATATCCGCAACTGTTTTTTCTGTCATAGCTCCTCCGTTATAACGGCATAAGCCCGTGTTTTTTCATCGGGCGGTTCTCCCTTTTGGAAGCGAGGAGTTCCAGATTGACCGCAATATATGATTTTGTTTCCGCAGGTTCAATTATATTATGGATATACCCGCGGGCAGCCGCATTATATGGGGAGGAAAACTGCCTTTTATACTCGTCAGCAAGGGTTGCCGCCTCTTTCTTGCGATCGCTTGATTCTTTAAGCTGCTTTGAATACAGGAGGGCTACCGCCCCTTCCGCCCCCATAACCGCAATCTCCGCAGATGGCCAAGCCGCCACCCGATCCGCCCCCATATCCCTTCCGCACATGGCAAGGTATGCTCCGCCGTATGCTTTGCGGACAATGATCGTTATCTTTGGTATGGTGGAGGCGGAATAGGCAAAGATCATCTTTGCACCGTGGCGTATGATCCCGCCGAACTCCTGTTCTTTCCCCGGCAGGAAGCCGGGCACATCCACAAAGGTTACCACAGGCACATTAAAGGCATCGCAAAAGCGGATAAATCCAGCAGCCTTATCGGAGGAATTTATATCAAGCACCCCTCCTTTTACCATAGGTTGATTGGCGACTATTCCTGCCGTTCTGCCGTTTATGCGCCCAAAACCCACAATTATGTTGGGGGCAAAGCGGGCGCGCACCTCAAGAAAATCCTCTCGATCCAAAACCCTGAATATAACGCTGCGCATATCATAGGGCTGTCTCGGATTGCCGGGGATAACATCGTTTAAAAGCGGATCAGGTTCCAGCACCTCTTTCCTGTCGCTGTATTTTATCGGAGGTTCTTCGGTATTATTGGAAGGGAGGAAAGAGAGGAGCTTTCTGGCTATCCCCATAGCCTGCTCTCCGGAATCCGCCTCAAAGTGGATAACTCCGGAGCGCTCCGCATGGGCATTGGAACCGCCTAACTCTTCAGCAGAAATATCCTCTCCTATGACTTCTTTTATTATCTTCGGTCCGGTAATATACATCTGCCCCTGATCCCTTACCAATATGATAAAGTCCGTAAGGGCAGGGGAATATGCTGCCCCGCCCGCGCAAGCTCCGGCTATAACGCTTATCTGGGGGACAAGCCCGCTCATTAAAACATTGCGGTAAAAGATCTGACCGTATCCCGAAAGGGCGTCCACCCCTTCCTGAATACGCGCCCCGCCGCTGTCGTTAATGAAAACAAAGGGAACCCCCGCTTTCATCGCTCCGTCCATAACTTCGCAAACCTTACGCGCCCCTTCCTCGCCGACCGTTCCCGCAAGGGCGGTAAAATCCTGACTTCCGATATATACGGGTCTGCCTTCCACAAGACCGTAGCCCGTCACCACCCCTTCGGCGGGGACTTCCTTGTCTTTCATATCAAAATTGGAGCAACGGTGCTTCACAAAGAGATTTGTTTCCTGAAAGGTGCCGTAATCGCACAAAGCATCAATGCGCTCTCGGGCGGTGAGGAGCCCTTTGGCATGGAGCTTTGCTATTTTATCCTTTCCGCCGCCTAACTTCAGTTTTTCACGGCGGCTTAAAAGCTCGTCTATCAATTCATACATACTCATGATTTTACCTCAAGCAATGGGAGATAATATTATCTATGGAACTTTTTTGCAAGTTCTTCACGGGACATTTCAAAAATAATCGGTCTGCCATGGGGGCAGGTATACGGGTTTTCCGCATTAAAAAGGTCGGAAACAAGTTTTTCCATCTCCCATACGGAGAGGGGATCCCCCGCCTTTACGGCGTTATGGCAAGATAGGCTGACTATGGCGCCGTCTGCGGCTTTGGAGCGGATATTTTCCATAGCCTCATGCACCAGCGTTGTAAACTCCCGTTCCGCATCTTTTTTTAAGAGTTCCGCAGGCACCCCAGTAAGTCTTAAAGCAGTGCCGAAAAGCTCATAAAAATATCCGAAACGTGAAAACTCCACCGCTTTTGCCAACAAATATTCTTTCTCTTCCGAAGAGAAGTTTAATACAATCGGTTCCAATAGATTTACGGAAGCGTTTTGCGCCGTGCCCGCGCGGTATCTTTCATATAACACCCTCTCGTGGGCTACGTGCTGATCAATGATTATAAGCCCGCCCTCTGCTGTTTCGCAAACTATATACATATTTGCAAGCTGCGCTATAACTTTTATCGCCGCCGTTTCCTCCGCTTCCTTCTCCTCTCCCAAAGCTTGAATTATGGGCGCGGGGGCGGCTTTCGCCTTCACGCCGAAAGACCGTTTTATCGGAGCGAAGTTTCTTCCCGTAAAGGCGTCCGCTCCCGGTATGGGGCGGGTAGGGGGGTTATAGGCGCTCTTATTATCGGAGAATGAAACGCGGGATACGAATGAATCTATATCGCTTTGAAGTGCGGGGAAAGTTCCGGTATTAAACTTTTTAAGCGCGTCCTCAACGCTTATCTTTAACTGTCCGAAAAGAGCTTCCGCCGAGCGGAAACGGACTTCCAGCTTTGCGGGGTGGATATTGGCGTCTAAAGCGGCCGGTTCTATGCGTATGTCCGCCGCCGCCATAGGGTAGCTGCCGGCAGGCATCATGCGGAAATAGCCTTGAATTACAGCTTGAATAAGCGGCTGATCCCGTATAACCCGCCCGTTTACTCCGATAAAGATGCTGTCGCGCCGCTTCCGCTGAATCATAGGGTTTGAAATGCAAACTGCTATCCGTGTGTTCTGGAAAGAACTGAGGCTGTAGATCAAACGGCTTTCTCCAAAAACTTTAACGGCGATATCAAGCATGGAGCTTTTTGGATAAACCCGAAATATCTCCTCGCCGTCGCCTATGAAGACGATCTCCGCATTATAGTTTGCCAGAGCAAACTGTTTTATAAACTTTGCTATTTCCGATAAACTCCCGCGCTCGCTCTTCTGAAAAGCCTTGCGGACGGAAACGTTGGCGAAAAGGTCTTCAACCGTTACCTGTGTTCCTTTTGATATGGGGGATTCGAGGATATGCTTTATTTCTCCGAATTCTGAAAAGAGCTCTCCGCCCTTATCCCCTTCCCGCTTGGAGCGGATGGTAAGGCGGGATACGGCGCCTGTGGCGAAAAGCGCCTCTCCGCGAAAACCAAAGGTAGAGATGTTATAAACATCCTCAACGCTTCGCGCTTTGCTTGTGGCAAACCGTTCCACCGTCAGCGGAAGATCGTCGTATAATATCCCTTTCCCGTCATCGGTGACGCGGATAAGCTCAAAGCCGCCCTTATTGACTTCTAAGGTGATCTTTTCCGCTCCGGCATCCAGAGAGTTTTCAAGGAGCTCTTTAACTACGTTTAAAGGACGTTCCACCACTTCGCCCGCAGCTATTTTCGCCGCGGTAATACTGTTTAAAAGGTAAATCTCCGTATTGTTTTCTCCCATTTAAGAGGCAAACACCCCCATAGCACGGAACTTTTTATATCTGCTGCCCGCCGCTTCTTCAGGCGAAAGCGCCATAAGCTCCGGCAGATATTTTCTTATGGCGCTTCCCACATTGGCGGCGGTTTTCATCGGGTCACTGTGTGCCCCGCCCGGAGGTTCTTCTATAATTTCATCTATAACATTTAATTTATAGAGCTCCGCCGCTGTGCTTTTAAGAGCCTCCGCCGCCTTTGCCGCATATTCTTTGGATTTTGCCGCATCGTCTCTGTTTGCACCCCATAGGATTGAGGCACACCCTTCCGGGCTTATGACGGAGTAGACTGCATTTTCAAGCATCAACACCTTGTTTCCCATGGCGATCCCCAACGCTCCGCCGCTGCCGCCTTCCCCGGTGATAACGGTAAGGATCGGGGTTTTTAAGAGCGACATAGTAAAGAGAGCCTTGGCGATAGCTTCCGCCTGCCCCCTCTCCTCCGCGTCCACTCCGGGATAGGCTCCGGAGGTGTCCACAAAAGTTATCACGGGGCGGCGAAACTTCTCAGCCAGCTTAAAGAGACGCACCGCTTTGCGGTATCCTTCCGGTTTCGCCATTCCGAAGTTGCGCAGCGCATTTTCGCGGGCGTTGTGGCCTTTCTGATGCCCTATTATCATCACTTGATTCCCGTCAAACTTGGCGAACCCGCCCACAATGGCGGGATCGTCAGCAAAATAGCGATCCCCCCGCAGCTCCACAAAATCTTTGAATATATATTTCACGTAATCAAGGGTATAGGGGCGGGAGGGGTGCCTTGCCACTTCTGTTCTCTGGATAGGGGTGAGCCTTCTGTAGATTTCGGATCTGGTCTTTTCCAACTTTTTTTCAAGCTCCGCAAGGGCCTCTTGAGAGGCGGCGTCGTTTAGCATATCCAGCTTTTTAATTTCATCAATCTTTGTCTCTAACTCCAGTATTGGCGCTTCAAAACTTAACATTAAAACCTCTGGCTTTAAGAGATATATATGTATCTTTATACTGGATATAGTGGCTTGTGTGCGAGCGTATGAACTCCAAATCATCATCGTTCAGCTCCCGCGCAACTTTTGCGGGAGAGCCCATAAGCATTACTTTCGGCGGGAAAGTTTTACGCGGGGCAACCACGCTTCCCGCGGCGATTATGGTGTCGTCGCTGATAAGCGCCCCATCTAGCACAATCGCGCCGAGCCCCACAAGAACGTTGTTTCCTATCGTGCAGCCGTGAAGGTTTACGTTATGCCCCACAGTGGTGTTTTCCCCTATGCGCAAGGTATAACTCCACCCTACGTGCAGAACTGAACCGTCTTGAACATTGCTGCCGCTTCCGATATGTATTTCATTAACATCCGCTCTGATACACGTTTGAAACCAAACGCTTGTATCGTCCCCAAGGTGAACAGCACCGATAACAGTTGCGTTATCGGCTACAAAAACTCGCCGTCCCGCGATGGGACCTTTCAGCAGACGCTCCCTAAGCAATTCTTGATTGATTCGCTCCATCCCATACCTCCTTTGCAGATATTATAGTTAAATGTTATAAAACTGTCAATTTACTATCTCATTGAACAATTTCGTTTGTTCCTGTTTTTTTGACAGAGTTAAGGCATGTTTTATCATTCGCATACGATTTTTGGGTGTTTTATGGGATTACAACAACTAAGTTTGCTCTTAAAATCATGCTAAATTAAGTCTCTTGGACAATATTTCATTATACGGGATTTTCCCGGTGTTATAATTATGGTTTTTATGGTTTTATT